>JANPEU010000427.1:0-13160 GCA_031423175.1 Bacteroidota bacterium | reverse complement strand
TTTTTATAATGATGCAAATGATGATTGCGCCAGAGTCCTTTCATCCATTTAAAAGGCGGGTTCCAGGCATGTATGGCATAATGCATCGTGCCATACATTAAATAACCTAAAATGAAGCCGGGGAAAAACATAAAGGTTGTTTGACGCATTATTAAATACATCAACCCAAATATGGTGGATGCAAGTATAATGCTTGGAACAGGCGGCATAAATAACCGCTGCCTGTCTCTTGGATAATGATGGTGATTACCATGCAAAGTGTAAACGAATTTTTTTGCTTTGCCGCTGTTGGCTATCATGTGAAATAAAAAACGATGTGCAATGTATTCAAAGAAACTCCAGAAAAACATACCACCGAGAAAAGTAAGAACGATTCTTCCGGTTGTATTACCAAGACTGTTGCCGCTATAATACAGCATATAAATTATTACCGGTGTGTACATACCCCAAATCACAAGCGGATGTGTTTTGGTCAGCATTTCCAACCAAGGATTATTAAATAACTGCGCCTGACCTTTATTATGAATTTTCTCGAATTGCATGGCACAAAGATAAGGAGGTGTGTGGTGAGAAGAAAGGGGTGAAGGGAAAATTCTAAAACTTTATAATATGATTTTAATATGGCTTAAGCAGCTTGTCAACTGTTTGAAACTGATAGCCTTTTTGCTTTAAATATTTTATTAAGACAGGTAGTCGGGTATAAAATTTATACATTCTATTTGGTCCGGAACCGATATGCATCAATAAAATAAACCCATTCAATCCGGCGGGTTTTGATTGCTCATAATTAATAATCGAGTTGTAAATGGTTTCGCTACTGCGGTAATTTTTATCTTTTGTTGTTGTATAATCAGCGTGGCTGAGTGTGCCGGGTGTGTAATTGATAAGTTGAATACCCGCTTCTTTGCTCCATTTTGAGATACTGTCGTTATACCATTCATAAGGAGGAAGAAAATACCGGTTAAACGCTGCTTTATATCCGAATGTTTCAGCTTTTTCAGCCAAATGCCCGAGCCTTTCAGTTGGAGCAATAAGATCATTTAAGAAATCAAATTTGTCAACAAGCAAACTATCCCTTTTATTCCAGTCACAGTACAATAAATGTTTATCTGAATGATTACTGAGAAAATTTTTATCGCGGATTAATTTGTTTATTAGCTTTTCGTTGGAGTAATTATTGTAAAAATCACCTGTAAAAAAGAACGACGCATTTATTTTTTGCTGCTGCAATGTATTGGCAATAAAATTTCCGCCTTCGGCAAATTCGTGGCCGGTAAAAACCAATGCAATATTTTTCTTTGTTGAATCACCTCTTATAATTCCTCCATGGCTGTAAGACCTCACCCCCAGCCCCCTCTCCAAAGGAGAGGGGGCTTTTGAGGCCTCCGATTCCTTTGCAGCAAGCAAATAAATTAATGAAGCTGTTCCATCCATCGTTGGTTCATTGGTGCTGTAATCGCCATAGTCATCGTGATATACAGCAAGATCACTTTGAAATGCTGCATACTCATCCGCCTGGTATAAAGTGATACCAATTAAATTTTTATAAATACTTCCATACACCGGGCCATCAACCAACCCGCCATCTATTGGATAATTTTTTAAATGCGTAAAAGCAGAATGCGGATCAACAGGAGTATCTCCCCATGCTGGTAAACCATATACCATACTTGTGCCCCAGGGATTGCAACCAAACAACCAGTCGAAATTTGCCTGCTCCAGTTCATCAAAAGTTTTATCGTTGGTTAATTGTTTATACCAATAACATTGAATGGCAAATGAAGTAGTGAGATTATTGCTGCACCAGATAAAGGGAATGCCGCGGTAAAACGCATTTTGTTTTGCTTTGTTCCAAACCAGTTGAATTCCTTGTTTGTAATAACTGATAATAGTATCCCTTCTTTTATCTTTTAATTGTTTAGCTAATTCATAATGGCCAATGTTGATAAAAGGATACCATTGGTAATGATTTGCAGAATCTTTTCCAAGCCAGGGTGTTATCATTTCTTTTTGAGCTAACGAATAGGAAGAGTGAACATGTTCCTTCAATATTGCCAAAAACATATCGTCTGTGGTTTCCTTTTTGAAAAGAATATTTAAAGCTCCGTGCAAGGATGCTTTAGCTAATTCCATATCATCTTCCCAATTATCTTCAGCATATATATACGGTGATTTTACAGATGCCGTTTGACTTACCCCTAATTTATTTTCTCCATAATACAAGGCCGTTAATGACGAGCTTGCCAGAATAATACTATAGTTGCTATCCTTAGCATTAAATAATTTCGCTCCCAAAGCAAATGCACTTGCAAATTTTCCCGCTGTTGAACTTGTACCAGTTGTATTATTCATAAACTTCCCTCTCTGTTGCGGCTCACCACTTAAAAAATAAACAGGACGTTCAAAACCTTTACCATAAAAAGAATCTTCTTTTGGTATTCTCATTCCCTGGTGGTCTCTGTCATCACCCAATTGATTAAACATCCAGTCATCTTTCGGATGCATTTTTAATAACCAGTCTAATCCCCATTTAGCTTCGTCCAGTACATCAGCCATTCCGTTTTTCCCATCTAATCCATTGGATAGTTTTTCATCGGTAAAGACTTTTGGAAAATCTCTGTAAGCAGCAAGTAAATGATAAGTTGCATTTGCTGATGTAGCACTGTATTGTAAATAATCACTTGCATCATGCCAGCCACCGCTTACATCAATATGTGTACTGTCTTTTATTCCTGCTTTTTCTCCATACAAAGTATAACCATCATGTGTGTGACAACTGTCTTTTAAAAAAGGATTGAAACCGCTTCGTTGCTGCCGCATGTATTTTAAACAAAAATCAGCAGCACCTTTATAAACATCTTCACCTATTTCAAACTCCGGCGACTTTACTCCACCCGCTTGCAAATAATATCGCCCCGCTTTTTTAAATGATGAAAAATTAAGACGGTAAGTTTGTTTGAACGGACCATATCCGCCAAATGCTTTTCCGGATTTTGACGTATAAACAGATTTATTAGAAAGAGCATCTACTAATTCCCAACCTGCCTGTCCGGCAGGCAGGTTACTAATACCTGCGTTTTCTTTACTGCACCATACCGCCACCTTCACACCGTTTGGTTGATAACCAAGTAGATTAATTCGTATCCATGATTTTGTTTCTTCCTGTTTTTGGGAAAACGCAACTAATAAAACAGCAAGACAAACTAAAAGTCTTTTCATGAATTCAAGTTACAAACAAATTTGAATGGTTGTGTAACTGATAAGCCGCAAGGATGATTATAAGAATTGCTGCAGCAGACTTCATAATAAAATTTATCTTGTGCCTCAAATTATTTTACAATGAAATTAGTTACATATATTAAAGATGGTCATGAACAACTTGCTGTATTGCTGAATGATATGGTGTATGATATGGAAACCATTCATCCGGATTTACCAAATTCGATGAGTATGTTTTTAAATTATTGGGACGATATGTTTCCATTGACGCAGGCATGGGAGCTGATGATGAAAGAAGGAACAAAAACAAGTAATAAAGGAATTGCTTTGAATGAAGTTGAATTGATTGCACCGGTTCCTTTTCCAACTTCTTGCCGTGATGGTTATGCATTTCGACAGCATGTGGCGGCGGCAAGAAAAAACAGAAAAGCAGAAATGATTGTCGAGTTTGATCAGTTTCCTGTTTTTTATTTTACTAACCATCATAGCATACAGGGTCCTGGCGAAATAAAATGTATGCCCGATCATTTTGAAAAATTAGATTTTGAACTGGAAGCTGCAATTGTAATTTGTAAACAAGGAAGAAATATAAAAGCTGAAGATGCGGATGAATATATCGGCGGGCTGATGATCATGAATGATATCAGTGCAAGAAAATTACAAATGGAAGAAATGTTGTTGAACCTTGGACCCGCAAAAGGGAAAGATTTTAGTACCGCAATCGGACCGTGGTTAGTGACATTGGATGAATTAAAAGAAATGGAAGTGAATGCAAAAGAAAATCATACGGGCAAAAGCTGGAACTTAAAAATGAAGTGTTGGGTAAACGGGGTGCAGGTAAGTGAAGGAAATGTGGGCGACATGGATTGGACTTTTGCAGAAATTATTGAACGGGCATCATATGGTGTAGATCTTTTTCCGGGTGATGTAATCGGAAGCGGCACGGTTGGCACCGGTTGTTTTTTAGAATTGAATGGTACCGGTAAATTAAATAATCCTGATTATACGGAACAATGGCTGAATGCCGGAGATGTGGTAGAGATGGAGATTGATGGCCTTGGAAAATTATCAAATACAATTATTGCAGAAGAAACAGATTGGAGCATTCTTGCAAAAAAGAAATTATAAGTTAAGGGTTATTATGTAATGTATTTTTTAATTGCAGGTTAAGTTGTTATTTGTAAAATCTTTTTTTTAATCCACTGGCTAAATCCAGCGGCAATTCAATTGCCTCCAACTTTAGTTGGAGGATAAATCTCATTCCAATTGTTTATTAATTAAAGTTTCCATCTTCACACATGCTGCCCGTGCATTAATAAATGCATCAATACTTCTGTGCAATCTTTCTAATCTTAGCGTTAAAGCACTACCCATATCATGACGAAATGTTAAAGCATCATTTCCTTTAAGCACATCCTGGTGATGGGCTAACTTTTCCACTATACCCGGTTTTGAGTTATTGCTTGTATCAAGATTTAACTGACAGGTAAGATCATAATTTTTATAGATTGCCGGTATAAATAATTCGGAATAATATTTTTTTTCAAATTCCTGGTTTCGGTATTGTGCAAAATTGGTGATGCGTTCATAATCCATCATATTTTTCAGAAACTCAATATTACCAACATAGCGCAGAGACCCCGAAGATTTCATTTGTTCATAGGTTTCTTTACGGGTTAAAAAATTTCTAACCCATACAGCTCCCATTTTTTTTGCAAAAGCTGCACGGTCAATAGAAGCACTATCCGCAAGTAACCACAGCAACAGCGAATCATGGTTTGCAATATGACCATTATCCTGATGTATCAGCGAATCAAGATTTATAATATTGGTTTTTACATCCATCAGCATGCTTTGCAAAAACTGACGAGCTCTTTTCTTTTCAATGATATGCTCCCGCTGGTTCTCTGCTAAAAAACCAGCAAACACAGCAAGAAACAACATTAAAAACTCCCAGAAATAATGGGTCCATTTTTTTCGTGGAGTGTGGGTGTGTGCATGTACTTCCATAATTAATTTTTTTTGTCATCTGCATTCTAATTCTTTCTCATCGGTTGCCATTTTTTATACGTAGCACTCCGCCATACCCACTCCAAAGGACCGTAATTAAGATATTTTAACCAAATGGTGCTGATGATAATCTGTATAATAAATACGCCGATTCCAAATAGTGTATAATAAACCGGGCCTACCTGTCCCATATAACCCAACCCTGCACCAAGAAAAATAAAATTGCCGATCAGTGATTGCATTACATAATTGCTGAAAGCCATTTTACCCACCGGAGCAAGTGGTGAGAATATTTTTTTGCCAACTTTCGTTTGGAACAAAAAAATAAAACAACCGACATATGCCAATGCAAGCGGAGCTACACCCAATGCATATACAATGGTCTGGTACATTCCTTTTTCTTTCAGTTGAAAATAATCTCCCATAGCGGTGGACATATAATGTGCAAGGAAATAATTGGCAGGCAATCCAATAATAAAACCGGCAGCAATTACAGTGTATATTATTTTTTTATGTTGCATACTATTTTTATAAAAATCAGTACGGCCAATTACATAACCAATTAAAAACATACCCAGCACTTTTGAAATACGGCTGATAAAAATTAAATACCCATACCGGTAAAAAAATCCGGCTACATCCATTTTAAAAACCTGCCACCAGCTTGCTTTCTTCATAGCACTCATAAACTCTTCCTGGTTATTAAGATTATTAAACTGTGGACTTAGATGCCGGTCCACCCAACCTCCTGCCTGGAATAATTTTTCTGCAGGAGTATTTAAAACTGGGAAAAGCATCTTTAATCCATATAATAAAATAGGCGAGAGAATCAGTACTCCGGCTGTTATTAATAAAGCCTTATTAGAAAATTTTCTGAATGGTAATAATAAAAAACCAAGCATCGCATAAAAGAAAACGATATCACCCGACCATATCATTAAATGAACAAACCCAAGCAAGAGCATAAACAATAGTCTTCTTTTAATAGTGGGTACAGAATCTGCACCTTTAGCCATTCCTCTCTTTATCTGCAAAGCAATGCCCCAGCCGAATAAAAGACTGAAGATGGAATAAAATTTTCCTTCTATCAGCATGTGATGCAGGAAACTCATTTTATGATCCCACTCAGATAATAAAAAAGTACCCGTAAGTTTTGCTTCTTCGTTATACCAGGAAAGACCACTTCCCAGGTTAGCTATAAAAATTCCGAGGATGGCAAAGCCACGAAGCACATCCATAAAAATTTCTCTTTCATTAGATTGAACAGGTGATAATGTTTGCATAATTCGTTTTGTAGTGAATTAAATAAAGCAGTTAAAAGGGTGGAGTAAAAGAAAATAAATCTATGGATAAATAAACTCTTCAGCAATTTAATCGAAAGAATTCCTCGCAGCTTGCTGCGGGGTGGATGTTTGTATTTTGTGCGTTTGCTGTATTTTGTATTCGATACCTCGGCAGCTTGCTCCGGGGTCATTCATTTATAATAGTTATTTAGAAATTTTGTTTATCTAACAACAGCTTCTTAACTTGTATGGCTTCTTGCTAACACTAATCTCCCTTTGAATACTCACACTGACTGTATTTATTTATTTTAAAAAATTTTTTATGAATTTAAAACTGTTGCTTATCGCATTTTTCTTTTTACCCATTTTCATTATTGCACAAAAAAACTGGAGCCCTGAACAATGTTTGAAAATTAAAAATATAACAGCTGTACTCCCATCGCCGGATGGGAATAAAATTCTTTACACCGTTCGTGAAGCAGTGATGACGGATGACCGCAGCGAATATATAAACCAGGTTTGGCTTTGCAATAGTAATGGAACAAATGCCGTTCAATTAACCAAAGGCGATAAAAATTCCTCCAATCCTAAATGGAGCCCGGATGGAAACTGGATTGCATTCACTTCATCAAGAGACAGTAAAAATAATTTATACATACTACCAGTAGCCGGTGGCGAATCAGAAAAAATAACGGATGTAAAAAGCAGTGTAGGTAATTATAGCTGGAGCAATGATGGAAGCATGATTGCATTTACCATGCCCGATGCTGCAGATGATAAAGAAGAGAAAAATAAAAAAGCAAAGGACGATTCTTATTTTATGGATGAAGAAGTAAAACAAAACCGGCTTTTTGTTTTATGGCTGAATAAAAAAGATACTGCTGGAAAATGCATTCAGAAAAAACTAACCAAATCCGCAGGATCCGGTGGAGAGAATTACAATGTAAATGCATTTGACTGGAGTACCGATGGAAAAACAATTGCATATAGTCATGGTAAATCGCCAGAGGTAAATGATAATGTGTACAGCGATATTTCTTTAGTAGATATTGAAAGTGGAACTATAAAATCAATTGCCAACACCGGAGCAGGTGAAACCAACCCACAATTCAGCCCCGATGGAAAATTAATTGCATACCAATGCACCACCGATCCGGTTGACTGGTCGGGTGCCCGGCATGTAAAAATTTATTCTTTAGCAGATGGGAAAAGCTGGCGGTTAAAAGCAACACCCGATGAAAACGGCGGCATCATTGGATGGACACCCGATGGAAAAAATATTTTATATGCCGAAGCAAATAAAACACTCAGCAGTATTTACCAGTTAAGTGCTGATGGCAAATCCATTGCTGAATGGAACAAAGGATCGAAAGATATGATTGGTGGAGCCACATTGAATTCAACCGGAACTTATCTTGGGTTCACATTACAGAACCCAACTCAATTGCCAGAAGGTTATATCAGTTCATTAAATAACTATGCACCTGTAAAAGTTACCGGCATCAATGCAGAATATGCAAATAAGCCATTACCCAAAACAGAAGTAATAAAATGGAAAAGTGTTGATGGAAAAGAAATAGAAGGCTTGCTTACGTATCCAATCAATTATCAACCCGGACAAAAAGTTCCTTTTATATTAAATGTGCATGGCGGACCAGCGGGAGTTTTTTCTCAGGCATGTGTTGCCGGTAATCAGGGCACTTATCCCATTGCTGCATTTGCAGAAGCTGGTTATGCAGTGCTTCGTCCCAATCCAAGAGGTTCTACCGGTTACGGAACAGAGTTTCGTACTGCTAATCGTGAAGATTGGGGAGGAAAAGATTACCAGGATCTGATGGCGGGTGTTGATCAGGTTATAAAAATGGGAGTAGCTGATGAAAATAAAATGGGTGTGATGGGCTGGAGTTATGGTGGCTTTATGAGCAGCTGGATTGTTGGTCACACCAATCGTTTTAAAGTTGCAAGCATCGGTGCACCGGTTGTTGATTTGTCACATCAGAATCTTACAGATGATATTGAAGGATTTCTTCCTTCTTACTTTCAATCTAATCCATGGGATGACTGGAGTAAGTATGATGCACATTCTCCTTTGCGCTTTGTACAAAATGTAAAAACTCCTGTGATGTTGCAACATGGTGAAGCCGATCAACGGGTTCCTTTCAGTAACTCAGTTATGTTTTATAATGCATTAAGAAGAAGAAATGTTCCGGTTCGTTTGTTGGCATTACCACGTCAGCCGCATGGTCCGCAGGAACCAAGGATGGTTATAAAAACCATGCAAACAAATATTGATTGGTTTGAAAAATTTATTGGAGAGAAAAAAGGATTTTAATTTGAGATAAATATTTATTCAACATAAAAATTAGAAACATGAAACAAAAAAACAACGCAAGTATTTTTCTTGTACTGCTGATGGCATTTGCTTTTATTGCCTGCAATACTGAAGCAAAAAAAGATGAACTGATAAAAGTTGAAGGAGTAAAAATTGAAAACCCATCCATGCCGGCTTATGATGCGGCAATGGATCCCGTTACTGTTGAAGGGAAGTTTGCAAAAATTCATGCTGATTCATTAGGAATAAAGTTGTATGAAGTGACTTTGCAACCTGGCGACTCGGTTGGCATTCATAATCATCCCGACAATATTATTTATGTTTTAGAAGGAGGCACAGGTGTTTTAACATTGAAGGATGGAAGCACACAGGCGGTAGAGTTTATAAAAGGTATGGGAATATTAGGCGGACCTGCAACCCATTCAGGTAAAAATACCGGAGCAACTACAATTAAATTATTAGTGGCTGATATTTACAGACCGAGAGATTAAATGCAATTATTCATATTGGTATCGATAGTTTGATAACTGGCGATACCATTTTTATAAATACAGGTGCAGCTTACATTATTTTTTCTACAGTTTGCCGGAGTGGGCATGGCGAAGTCTAACCTATTGGAAAAAACAACCTTTCAGAAAAAAAATAACTTAACAGATACAATGGGGATGGAATAAAAATTAAAAAACAAAAAATACACTAATGGAAAAATTACAGGCATTATTAAATATAGACGCCAATTATATCATCATTGGATTGCTGGTTGTTCTCTATACTATGGAGCAAATACTAAACAGACCGTTTCGTTTCGATAAAAGGCCACAGCATTTAGTAAATAATATTTTATTCCAGGTTGTTTTCTTTATTGCCAGTTATTTTTTTGCAACCTTCCAGGTCTTTTGTATCAGTTGGCTCAATAATCATCATGTGGGATTATTACATTTGGTGCAATTACCATTTTGGGTGAAACTCATTATTGGCGTTGCCTTGTTTGATATGACCTCTTACTGGTTTCACCGTTTAGCTCATAAGACTCCTTTACTTTGGCGTTTACACAGAGTGCATCATAGCGATACAAGTATGGATTCTTCCACTTTCTTCAGAGGCCATCCACTCGAAATACTGGTATTTGGAAATGCAGCCATCATTGCTGTTGCCTTATTTGGTATGGATATGCTTTCATTCGGTTTGTATATTTTTATTTTCACTCCTTTCGCATTTTTAGAACACACCAATCTATCGTTTCCAAAATGGTTAGACAAAACAGTGGGTTGGGTTTTTGTTACTCCCAATTTTCATAAAGTGCATCATGAGCAGGATCAGCATTACACCGATTCCAATTTTTCTGACATATTCATTGTTTGGGATCGGTTGTTCGGTACATTTAAGTATAAACCAGTAACAGAAATGAAATATGGACTGGCAGAATTTGAAGAAAAGAAAAAGCAATCTTTTTTATACCTTATGAAAAGTCCTTTTATAAATATAACCAGGGTTAGTTCAGAAGAATTACAGAAAATAAAAAAAGAGTAACTTAGTAAAATAAAAATTTTCTTTATGCCACACATCAAACTTATTCTATGTGGTGGTTTTTATTTGTTGAACACCACTGCACTTATTGCACAAAAAGCCACGGATTATAAGTATGTACAAAAAGCCGTAGGGCGACAGCAATACCAGCAAAAGTTATGGAGTATGAAGCAGTTTCCGGCTAATTCTGTTTTTTATAAACCCAGCAATGGGCATATTCAAAACTTTGGGTTGAGTTTTTATTCAGATAATATGCGGGCTTCAAACATTTCTTATCCTGTATATAACTACACTTCCTTTAATATTTATTCAGTCAATTATTCTTTTAAGCCGACACCGTCGCCGGGGTTACAATTTTATTTGCAAAGCAGGAGCCAGCAGGATTATAAATGGCAAAAACAAAGCTGGTGGAAGGATCCTTCAAAAGGTACCGGAGCTTACTTGTTGAGAGACTTTTTTTTGAAAGACAAAAGTTTTATTCATCTTTAACCGGGTTCATTTCCGATTATTGTCATGACGAAGTTGAGGCAGCAACTATAAAATTGAATCAACTTCATAGCATATAAAGAGTAACTTAACACACTAAATTTTTATTGTATATATGAAAAAAATAATTTTCATCCCGGTATCAGTTATTCTTTTTTTCTCCTGCAATCAAAACAAATCATCCGGCAAACTTGCTGATACTGTTTTTGATACAGAATATCAATCCGCTACTTTTACCGACAACGGTCGCATGGAAAAAATCATGCAGGCATTTCCGGCAATTGATAAAATATTTAAAGATTATGCAGATTCCAATCATCTGCCCGGCGTAGCCTATGGTTTGGTGGTAGATGGCAAATTGGTTTACAAAGGAAATATTGGTTATACGGATATTGATAAGAAAATTCCTGTTACATCATCATCGCTGTTCCGGATTGCAAGCATGAGTAAAAGTTTTGCAACCATGGCAATTTTAAAATTGCGGGATGAAGGAAAATTAAATTTAGATGACCCTGCATATTTATACATACCGGAATTAAAAAATTTAAAATATCCGACTGCTGATGCACCGCATATTACTGTTCGTCATTTAATGACACATGGCGCAGGTTTTCCTGAAGACAATCCATGGGGTGACAGACAGCTTGCTGATAACGATAAAGATTTAATCGCATTGATTGAAAAACAACTTTCATTTTCCAATCCACCAGGTATTGCTTATGAATACAGCAATCTTGGTTTTGCATTGCAGGGAAAAATAATCACGGTTGTTTCAGGTATGCAATACCAGGAGTACATTAAGAAAAATATTCTGGAACCACTCGGAATGAAAACTACAACGTATGAATATGCTGATGTGGCACCGGATAAATTAGCCCATGGTTACAGATGGTTAAATTCAACATGGAATGAAGAAACTTTATTACATGATACAAAAGACGGAAGCTGGGGTGCAATGGGTGCCATGATTTCTTCCATTGATGAATTTGGAAATTATATGGCATTTCATCTTTCTGCATGGCCGCCGAATAATGCAAAAGATGATGGACCTATTAAACGAAGTTCGGTAAGAGAAATGCATCATCCGTGGCGATGGAATGGATTTAATTCGAATTTTAAATTTCCAAATGGAAGAATATGTGCAGTTACATCTGCATACTGTTACGGCTTAACCTGGCTGAAAGATTGTGACGGCAAAACTTATATTGCTCATAGTGGTGGCTTGCCCGGATTTGGAAGTCAGTGGCGCATCATGCCGGATTATGGAATCGGTATTGTTTCATTTGCCAACCGCACTTATTCTCCGATGGGGTATGTAAATTTTAAAATTCTGGATACGATTATTAAGATTGCAGGATTGCAACCGATGCAATTGGCTCCATCAAAAATTTTAGAACAACGGAAAAATGATTTGATAAAAATTTTACCCGAATGGAACAATGCAGAACAAAGCGGAATTTTCGCAGAAAATTTTTTCCCAGATTATCCAATCGATACTTTGAAAAAGTATGCAAGAGAACTTTATGCAAAGGCCGGGAAAATTATTTCAATAAAAGAAGTGAAGCCGGAAAATCAGTTGCGTGGTTCATTTATTATTGAAGGAGAGAAAATAAATATTGAAATTTATTTTACGTTATCGCCGGAGAACCCTCCGCTGATACAGGAGTATCATATTAAGGAAGTGCCGAAGCAATAGTACTCTAATTTATTTTTTAGTCATATAAGGCATACAAGGATTGAATCTGGTATAAATCTTAAATGTCTTGTATGCCTTGTATGGTTAATTTCTTAATGAAGATTCAAGTTGCCTGATAATTGAAGTGAAATTCGAATGGGCATTATTATTTAACAGAATAATTGTTTTCTTTCTCCCGATATACCGAAGTATCTGTGTTCTGTAACCGGGATTATCGCCTGTATGCATCACAATTTTTCCTAATGTTGAATCTGTTCTCAGCGTCCATCCAAAACCATAATTGGAAAAATTGCCATCATTTAATTTCATGGGATTAAATGCTTCCTGCAAAGTTGATTGCTTCAAAAGTTTGTTTGTATATAAAGCCTGATCCCATTTTAATAAATCAGCAGCAGTGGAACTGATACGCCCCGGCCCTTTACGATTGCCCAGCCAAATAGTGTAATCAGATGATGGAAATGAATCTGCACGAACATACTTATTTCTTTCAGCAATGTAAATATGCCCGATAGCAAAATTTGTTGTTGCTTTCTTTTCTTCCAATGTTCTGATGTCCGTGATTTTCATTTTCAATTTTTTAAAAATCCACTTGCGGCACATTTCTATA
>JANPEU010000426.1:0-10815 GCA_031423175.1 Bacteroidota bacterium | reverse complement strand
TCTTTATAATATCCTTTCATGTTACCAGCACTTTTTACCCGCAGTTCACCATCTTCGGCAAATTTTGTTTTCAAACCTGGAGCTGGCTTGCCCACACTACCTAAACAAAAGTCATTTGGTTTTTCAAAATGTGCATACACGCAGTCTTCAGTCATGCCATAAGCTTGTATAACCGGGATTCCTATTTTATGAAACCATTTTAAAATTTCTACGGAAATAGGCGCAGCTGAACTGGAAATAAATTTTGCATTCGTAAGTCCCAATTTTTTACGAATACTTTTTTTAAGGATACTTGAAATAATAGGTAGGGATAAAAGAAAATTTAATTTTTTTTGTGGCAATTTTTTCAAAATACCTTCTCTTAATTTTCCCCAGATCCTGGGTACAGCAAAAAATAAAGTTGGTTGCGTTGCTTCCAGGTTGACAGCAAAACTTTCTATACTTTCTGCAAAGGATATGCTGCCGCCAAAGTAAATACCATAATTTTCAACCGCTAACCTTTCAGCAATATGGCTTAACGGCAGATAAGAAAATAAAACAGGATTGTTTGGTAGCCCAACAAATTCAACCACGGTTTTAATTGTACTATCAAAAGCATCAACGGTATGCATTACACCTTTTGGGTTTCCGGTTGTACCGGAAGTATAAATAATCGTAAGCAATTCATCTTTTTGCCATTGATATAAATTCTGTAAAGGTTGCTGTTCTTTTATAAATTTTTCAATTGTATTATTTTCATACAAGCCGTAAGTCTCCATACTAATCCGAATCATTCCTTCGGGTATTCCATTTTTTTGCGCAGCATAATCATCCAGTTTTCCAAGTATGATTGCTTTCGCATCGCTGTGCTCAAGTATGGGTTTTATAGAAATAGCTGTAAGTGTAGGATAAATTGGTATGGAAATATATCCGCACATCATAATTGCCAAATCAGATAGAATCCATTGTGCACAATTTTTTGAGAGGATTGCAACCTTACTTTTATCAGGGAGGTTTAATGATTTTAAACCCGAAGCAATTCTTCTTATTTCATCGCCAGCCTGCAACCAGGTCCATGTTTTCCAAACACCATTTACAGGTTGGCGAAATAATATTTCGTTGGGTATTTCTTTTTCCCATTTTAAAAACTGATTAAGTGGAGAGGAGGATGGCATATGCAATATTTAAAATACAAACTAAGGAAAATTTTAAAATAACCATCATATTATTATAAAAAAAATCCCGTCTCATCCTGACAGACGAGACGGGATTGCAACATTTTTTTAATTAAGCATTTCTATTAATGCAATTCAGATCTTCAAATGCAATTTCCAATCGCTTGATAAATGCTTCTTCTCCTTTACGTAACCAGGAGCGGGGATCATAATATTTTTTATTTGGTTTATCAATTCCTTCAGGATTCCCAAGCTGTCCCTGAAGAAATGCTTCATTCTTTTTATAATTATTCAATACACCTTCCCAAAAAGCCCATTGCATATCGGTATCAATATTCATTTTAATAGCGCCATATCCGATTGCTTCACGTATTTGATTTTGAGGAGAACCACTACCGCCATGAAAAACAAAGAATACAGGTTTCGGTTTTGTGCCCAGCACTTTTTCAATATGAATTTGTGAGTTGTTTAATATTTCTGGTCTCAACTCAACATTTCCAGGTTTATATACGCCATGTACATTTCCAAAAGCAGCTGCCACTGTAAATAGTTCACCTATTTTTTTTAATTCGGTAAATGCGTATTCTACATGTGCAGGTTGAGTATAAAGTTTATCATTTTCTACATCACTGTTATCTACGCCATCTTCTTCACCACCGGTTACTCCCAATTCTATTTCTATTCCCATACCCAAGGGCTTCATCCTTTTATAAAATTCTACAGATGTTTGAATGTTTTCTTCAATTGGTTCTTCACTCAGGTCGAGCATATGACTGCTGAAAAGGGGTTGGCCTTTTTCTTTTAAAAATTGTTCGCCGGCATCTATCAATCCACTGATCCATGGCAACCATTTTTTTGAAGCATGATCGGTATGTAAAACAACAGGCACACCATAATGTTTTGCAACGGTATGAATATGTAATGCGCCGGAGATAGCACCATAAATATTTCCCTGAAGTTTATCATTCGGCATTCCTTTACCCGCAATAAACTGGGCACCGCCATTTGAAAATTGAATGATTACTGGTGAATTAACTTTTGCCGCAGTTTCCAATACGGCATTGATTGTATTTGTTCCTATCGTGTTTACCGCAGGCAGTGCAAACTGGTTGTCTTTAGCGTCATTTAATAGAGCATGTAGTTCTTCGCCAAATAAAACTCCGGGTTTATATTTTTTCATATTTAAAATTTATTTTCTTTTTTTAAAAATTTTTTTTCAGTAGTATGTGTTGGGCGGCGAAGATAAGAATTTAGGATTGGTTGATAAAACTGTATAGTAAAAGATATAAATAGTACAAGGTATATCCTCTTGCACATGTTATAAATCTTCATTAGCCTTATATGACCTAATTTAGCAGGTGGCCTGCAAATTAATCTTATAATAAACAGCTAGAATGCCTCAATGGAAACATAATCTTGTTTTTTTATTCTTAGCTATTTCAATACTAACACCGGGTATCCTTTTTGCACAGGATGATAAAAATAAAATAGAACCACTTGACAGTTTCCTGCTCCGTCAAAAAGGGATTATAGGGCAGTTAGCAGAAAGCCTCATGACGGATACCCTTGAAGAGATTAATACCGGTTTGCTCCGCAATGATATGCCATTCCAAAAATATAAGGATCGGGTGATACGACATATAAAAATACAGACGCTTGAATTTGGCGTTTCTATTGCAGATACTTCCAAACGAGCATCCGATAAATTAAAAAGACTGGCCGGTAGACTTCACAGTGATACAAAGAAATTTGTGATCCGTAACAATTTATTTTTTGCTGAAGGAGAAAAATTGTCGCCCTATCTGCTTGGCGATAATGAAAAACACCTCCGCGATCTTTCTTTTTTGCAGGATGCGAGAATAAAAGTCATACCTGTTAGAGGAAGCAATGATTCAGTCGACGTCCTGGTTCTTTCAAAAGATGTACTTTCTCTTGGAGGTAGTTTTAAAATACATAGTTCTAAAAGTTTAGCCTTTGGTGTAAGTGAGGATAATTTCAATGGCAGGGGAGATAAAATACAGGTTCAGGGATTGATAGATACAGACAGAGAACGGAAACTTGGATATGGGTTTGAATTTATCAACAGAAATATGGGTGGAAGCTTTGTGAATGCGGCACTCGGTTTTACCACGAACAACAAATCATTCAGCAGCGGAAAAAAAGAAGAAACTAATTTTTATCTCCGGTTGGCAAGGCCGTTGGTCAGTCGGTTTATGAAATGGACATATGGTGCGGAAATGGAATTACACAAAACAAACAATTATTATAATCCTGACTCGCTGTATCAACAGGATTTCAAATACCAATACTATCGCATTGATGCATGGGGGGCTTGGAATATAGATGCTGATAAGATAGATCGTAATAGTAATCAAGCCCGTTCACGTACCCTGGTTGGCCTTCGTGTACTGCAACAAAATTTTGGGGATAAACCTTTAAAATATACCAACATCTATAACTATGGTTCTGCTGATGAGAATGCAGTACTGGCAGATATATCCATATTCAGGCAAAATTTTTATAAGACACAATATATTTATGGATTTGGTAGAAATGAAGATGTACCAGAAGGCATGGATGCTTCTTTCACGACGGGCTGGACAAAAAAAGATGGAAGAGAACGGCCGTATGCAGGAATAAATTTCAATCGTTTTTATTTTACCAGCCACCAGGATTACTTTAATTTTTCTTTTGGTATGGGTGGATATTTTTATAAAAGAAAACTGGAAGATGCAGATCTGTTAGGTAAAGTTGATTTTTTTAGCCGGCTGCATAACTTAAAAAGAAACTGGAAACAGCGCTTCTTCCTTAGTGCAAGTGCCACCAGGCAGTTTAATAATTTATTAAACGAACCCCTGCGGCTTGAAAGCGAATATGGTTTGCAGGAAATAAGAAATAACTGGCAGGGTGGTGATTTCAGAATTACCGGAAAAGTGGAGACGGTTTTCTTCAGCCCCTGGTCAATATTATATTTCAGGTTTGCATCTTTTGTCTTTGTCAATTCTGCGCTTATCAATTTAAAGGAAGATAGTATCTATAACCGTAAATTATTCTCTTCAATTGGTGCTGGTCTGCGAATACGTAATGAAAGTCTGATCTTTGGCACTATTGAATTCAAAGGAATGTATTTCCCACGTAAAAACTTTTTCAATGAAAGCTGGCGTCTTGAAGCAAAAACGAATATCCGTTTCAAATACAACCAGCAGATTATTAAGCGTCCTGATTTTGTACGGGTGAATTAAGCCAGACAACTATGTCTCGTTTAATTATTATATAGAAATAATTTTTTAAGTTCATTTTTCAGGAATCCTGAAACCATCCAGGAATAAATTTAATTTTGTTTCGTTAAGTTCTTTTGAAGAATAGCCATACAATACCCCGATGAATTTCCCATCCGTCCATGCTTTGATCTTCCAGTTATTTTTCTCACTGTCCTCCCAATAATCAAGAACGCCGCGGGTATTTTCATTGTTTGCCAACCGGTGACCTTTGCCATAACCTGCCGATTTAAGAATTTTAAAACTTGTTTTAAGGTAATCAAGATAGCTAATCAGGAATTCTTCGGCCCCGTTAAGGTCGTCAGCATACTCCAGAAGTTTTACACAGATAATTCCATAATTCATTTCCTCCTGTTCACATTCACTCATATATATAAGCGAGGAATCTTCACTATATTCCATTTCAAACTTAAAATCGCAATAAGTATATACCGAACAGCCTGAGTTACTCACAGGATATTTTTTCAGAACCTGGGAATTACAGTTAGATGCAATTATTAAAACAAAAGCCAGCAAAAGGGAGGATTTCATAAAAAAATTTTTAATAAAGATAGGGGATAGTGGTTTGTATGAATATCCTTCACGCAATAATTATTTATTCGTTTACTTTGGGCAAGAAATAATTGCTATGCCGGATATATTTAACTACGGAAAAGATAAACTGACTGTTGGGAAAGCCATCGCTATTGCCGCCGGAAAAATGAATGGGGTAATAAATGATGCCGCAAAAAAAGAAATACAACATTCGCATAGTTATGTACAACAAATTGTAGCTGGCAATAAATCAGTGTATGGCGTTAATACCGGATTTGGAATTTTATCCAATACGCCCATTTCAAAAGAAGATACAGCCACACTGCAATATAAAATTTTGCAAAGCCATAGTGTAGGAGTAGGAGAGCCCATTCCTTCAGAAGTGGCAAAGCTGATGATGATAACAAAAGTGCATGCTCTGGCACAGGGTTATAGTGGCGTGCAACTATCAACACTTGAAAGAATTATCTGGCATATTGAAAAGAATGTGATACCGGTAGTTCCTGAAAAAGGGAGTGTTGGTGCTTCAGGTGATTTAGCCCCTTTAGCTCATTTGTTTTTACCGCTGATTGGATTAGGTGAATGTTTTTATAACGGCGAAAGAAAAACTACGGCTGATATTTTGCAAAAAGAAAAAATGAAGTCGATTCAATTGGGTCCGAAAGAAGGTTTGGCATTGATCAACGGGACACAATTCATTTTATCGTTTGCTGTAAAGGCTGTACAAAGAATGCATAATTGTTTGGAAGCGGCAGATATTATCGGGGGCATGAGTCTGGAAGCATTAACTGGTACAAAGGCACCATTTGATGAACGTCTTCATAATCTGCGTCCATTCAAAGGAAATAAATTAGTAGCGCAACGATTAAGAATATTATTAAATGATTCTGAAATAATGCAAAGTCATATGGATTGCGGAAGAGTGCAGGATCCTTATTCACTCCGTTGTATGCCGCAGGTGCATGGTGCTAGCCGGAATGCATGGTTGCATTTAAAAGAACTAACGGAGATTGAATTAAATGCCGTTACAGATAATCCAATTATTCTTGGTGAAGATGATACGATCAGTGGTGGCAATTTTCATGGACAGCCACTTGCGTTGCCATTGGATTATTGTTGTTTTGCTGCTGCTGAAATAGGCAATATAAGTGATCGTCGTTGTTATTTATTATTGGAAGGTAAGTATGGATTGCCCATGTTATTGATGAAAGATGTTGGATTAAATTCCGGGTTTATGATTCCGCAATACACAACAGCTGCATTAGTAAGTGAAAACAAAACATTATGTTTTCCTGCAAGTGCCGACAGTATCCCTACTTCTCTCGGTCAGGAAGATCATGTAAGTATGGGTAGCATCAGTGGTAGAAAATTGAATCAGGTTTTGGATAACCTGGAATTTATTCTTGCTATCGAATTATTATCTGCTTGCCAGGCGATAGAGTTTCGCCGTCCATTAAAAAGCTCAGAGTTATTAGAGTTTGCTCATGACTATGTTCGTGATTTTGTAGGCTTTGCAAGTGAAGACAGAATTTTTGCTGACGACATTAATAAAGTGGCTGGCATTATCAAAGATTTTTCTTTTGTCGAAAAAGTGAATGGGTTTGCAGTATCAAAACAAATCAAATTGAATAATGGTTTTTCAGATTTTACGAACTCATAATCTGTTTTACAGCTTTTTTAAATTTATTTTAAAGAATAAGAAACAATATTAAAAGAAAATATGTAGTCTATTGAAGTGAGTCGGTTGAAGTTGCTTAAAACAGCACGATCTGAAAATTAGGACTATAAAATGAAAATCTTTTAAATAATAATTACAGATTTACTACTGACTCCAATGCCAGATTCATCATCGGCAATAATGCTTTTTCTCTGTCATTAGCTGAAATACTTTCATGTGAGGAAATGATATCTGAAACAGTAAGAATAGTAGCAGCCGATTTTTTTAAATACCGAGCATTGGAAAACAAAGCAAATGCTTCCATCTCTGCCGCAAGGCATTTATATTTTTTTACAATAGCTGGTTTCCCTTTTTCCTGACGGTAAAATACATCACCCGAATGAATGGGGCCTTGTTTAATTGGCAGATTCATTTTTTTTGCAGTATCGTTTATTCTATCATACGCATTGCCCTCGTGTTTGAAACGATCTTTCTTATAACCAAAGGCGCATTCTGCATAGGTGGATTCGCTGCAGGCAGTATCTACATTTATTAAATCAAACAATTTTAATTTTTTAGTATAAGCCCCGCAGGTTCCTATGCGGATGATGCAATCTGCTTGATACTCTGTAAATAATTCAAAAGAATAAATACCAATTGATGGACAGCCCATACCGCTTGCACCAACCGTAAGCGGTTTATCTTTATACGTTCCACTAAAAAAATAAATATTTCGGGTACTGCTAACCAATTTTACATTTTGTAAAAAATTATCCGCAATATACTTTGCACGAAGCGGATCACCTGCCAATAAAATATTTTTTTCAATTTCACCGGGCTTAGCACTGATATGAACACTCATGGTTAAAATTATTAATAATGAAGGTATTTATTTTATCAGAGAATCCCGACTTTTGTGGGCAGGCCACAGAGAACCACAGAGAAAAAGGAGAATCGCTGAGTTTCTCTTTGTAGCTCAAAACCTCCGTGGTTCTCTGTGGACAAAACAAAAACAATATGCAAACAGCAACGCAAACCAAATACGACCCAATCAAATACGCTACACCAACCGGCACTAAGCTTAATTGCAAAGGCTGGGTACAGGAAGCCGCATTGCGTATGCTACTAAATAATCTGAACCCCGAAGTGGCAGAACGCCCTGACGATTTAATTGTTTATGGTGGTCGTGGCAAGGCCGCAAGAAACTTTGAAGCACTTGATAATATTATAGCTGCATTAAAAGTTTTGGAAAATGATGAATCATTACTCATTCAAAGCGGTAAGCCTGTGGGTATATTAAAAACGCATAAAGACGCACCTAGAGTTTTAATTAGTAACAGCCAACTGGTACCCAACTGGGCCAATTGGAAACACTTTGATGAGCTGGAAAAAAAAGGGTTGATGATGTACGGACAAATGACTGCCGGCAGTTGGATTTATATCGGAAGCCAGGGCATTGTACAGGGAACTTTTGAAACGTATGCAGCTGTTGCTGATAAACACTTTTCAAATCAATCGGAGTTTTCCAAGAACCCCCCTTCGGGGGGCAGGGGGGCTGGAACTTTAAAAGGAACATTAAATGTAACAGCTGGTCTCGGTGGCATGGGGGGAGCACAACCTTTAGCAATTACGATGAACGAAGGAGTTGCCTTAATTGCAGAAGTAGAAGAATGGAGAATTGATAAAAGAATAGAATCAAAATATTTGGATGAAAAATATTCTGATATTGATGAAGCGATTGATGCAGCTGTTAGGTTTAAGATGTCAGGTGTCGGGAGAAGCATAGGCGTAGTATGCAATGCTGTTCATCTTTTACAAAAATTAATTGAAAGAAATATTATTCCCGATACACTCACGGATCAGACAAGTGCTCATGACCCACTAATTGGTTATATACCTCATACTTTAAATAATGATCAGGCAAATGTTATGAGAGAAAAAAATCCTGATGAATATATAAAGCTGAGTTATGAAAGTATGTACCTGCATGTACAACTCATGCTTCAACTAATGGATAAAGGCGCTATCACATTTGATTATGGAAATAATATTCGTGCAAGAGCAATTGAATTTGAAGAAAAAAATCCCGATTCAGAATTGATAACTCAATATAAAAGTCTCTTCCAAAGAACCGCCCTTCGGGGAGCAGGGGGGCTTTTTCCCGGCTTCGTACCCGAGTATATCCGTCCATTATTTTGCGAAGGCAAAGGACCGTTTCGCTGGGCTGCATTGAGTGGCGACGAAAATGATATTGCGGTAACGGATGAATTAATTTTAAAAATGTTTCCTGAAAATAAATCTATGTTGCGCTGGATGAAAATGGCAAAAGAAAAAATTGCTTTCCAGGGATTGCCGGCACGTATCTGCTGGCTCGGACAAGGAGAAAGAGAAAAAGCAGGGCTTGCATTTAATGAATTGGTAAAAACAGGAAAAGTTAAAGCGCCGATTGTTATTGGAAGAGATCATCTGGATACTGGAAGTGTAGCATCGCCCAACAGAGAAACAGAATCAATGCTGGATGGAAGTGATGCCGTTGCCGATTGGCCCATCTTAAATGCATTAGTAAATACTGCCGGTGGTGCAAGTTGGGTTTCATTGCATCATGGGGGTGGAGTAGGAATGGGCTATAGCATACATGCAGGAATGGTAATCGTAGCAGATGGTACGGATGATGCTGAACTAAGATTGAAGCGGGTATTAAGAAATGATCCGGGTATGGGAGTTATTCGCCATGCTGATGCAGGTTATGAAATTGCTATTAATACAGCAAAAGAAAATAACTTAGATATCGGAAGTCGTTTGTCACAGAAATCAGATCTATAACCAAAAGCCAACTGACAGGTTGAAAATTTCGTCTAAAAAAATATGCTAAAAATTATTTCTTCAATAATTGTCATTTGTTTACTCGCATGGATAGTACCACCCAAGGCAGTTGATACTACAAATGTAAAAGTCGAACCTATTACTATCGATGGTCCATATGTGTTGTATCGTGGCGATTCAATCGTTGTTCAATATATCGATTCGGCAAATACTTCTTTATTATTACGCAGTAGTCAAATGGAGCAATCGCAAAAAAGCCAACTTCAACTGATAGTACAAACCGATGAAGAAGGGAAAACATTCAATGTAAAATTGCACCCAAAACTTTCTATTGAAAAAAGTACTTACAGCAAACCCAAAAAAATGCTGGTGATATCAGATATCGAAGGTGAATTTGCAGCTATGCGCAAATTACTTCAGGGCAATGGTGTAATGGATAATAACTACAACTGGATTTTTGGTGAAGGACATTTGGTGCTGTTAGGCGATTTTGTAGATCGGGGTGCAATGGTTACAGAAGTACTTTGGTTAATTTATTCTCTCGAAAGCCAGGCTGAAGCAAGTGGAGGAAAAGTGCATTTCATTTTGGGTAACCATGAAATAATGAATATGAATGGCGAACTTGATTATGTACATCCCCGCTATATGGTACATGCTGATAAAATGCAAGTGCCCTATCTGCAATTATTCGGACAACAAGCCGAACTGGGCCGCTGGTTCTCCACTAAAAACGTAGTTGAGCAAATTGGGAATATACTTTTTACACATGCTGGCTTTTCTGCCTATATGAATGAAGTGCATATGCCTCTAAAAGCTTTAAACGATACTGCACGACTTTATTATTCCGATACAACTGCAAAATTTCCGAGTTATTATTCTGAGTTATTGTTTAGTGATTATAGTCCTTTTTGGTACCGTGGATATTATTTTGATTCTCCACGAGCAACCCTCGATCAGGTAGATAGTACACTCAATATATATAATAGTCGCTATATCGTTACCGGGCATACAACAATAGCCAGAGAAATTGTATCCGTATTTAATGGTAAGGTGATTAATACTGATGTAGCTCACAAACTCGGGTTTTCTGAAGCAGTAATGATTGAAGGAAATAAGATGTACCGGGTAAATGCAAAGGGTGAACAAAAGAAAATTGCGGCATACCGTTAATTCAATTCAGTATATTTAAGGGTCGTTTGTATTTCGGAGTTTGTACTTACTATTTTGATATTTACTACTTATTACAGGCAAGTTTAAAATTTTAAAAATTAAAATTAATGCCAGAAAAAAACACATACGATGTCATCATTGTTGGTTCAGGTATCAGCGGTGGATGGGCTGCCAAAGAACTTTGTGAAAATGGATTAAA
>JANPEU010000425.1:0-8441 GCA_031423175.1 Bacteroidota bacterium | reverse complement strand
CCTTTATTTGTTTTTATTGCCGTTATTTTTTTTACCAGCCGGATGGCTACACGTAGCGAGATAGTTGCAATACTTGCAAGTGGTATAAGTTATAATCGTTTTCTTCGCCCCTTTATTGCAGGTGGTATTTTACTGTCGGTGGCATTGTGGGTGGGAAGCCGGTATCTTATTCCCAAAACAAATTCCATTAAAAGCCGCTTTCAAACTGCTTACTTCGATAAAAACGATCCTACAAAAAACAGAAGTTTTTCCAATTGCTATAATTGTTTTTACCTGCGGGTAGATGCGGATACTTATGTAGGAATCAAAGAATGGGATACGGCAAATAAACGATCCCGTACTTTTTTTATGGAGAAAGTAAAAAATGGAAAAGTGTTTTATAACCTTCGTGGTGAAGTGCTGAAATGGGATACAACAAATAAAAAAGATAAATGGGTTGTATTAAACGCAGTCGAAAGGTTTGTTGATAGTTTAAAAGAAACCATTAAGGAGTATCCGGAGTTAATTATTAAGATGAATGTAAAACCGGATGAACTACGCAAAGATGAATATCTGAAAGATAAACTCACTACTCCAGAATTGTCAGCTTTAATAAACATCGAAGAACAAAGAGGTACTGAAGGATTAAGTACATTGAAAGTAGAAAAGTACAGGCGAACAGCAACTGCAGTTACTGTTTTGCTACTTACAATTATGGGTGCTGTAATAGCAAGCAGGAAAACCCGCGGCGGCAGCGGATTGCATATTGCACTCGGTATTGTTATAGCAGCCTTATTTATTTTAAGCGATCGTTTCTCTACTGTATTTGCTACCAAAGGAGATTTTCCGCCACTACTTGCTGCATGGATGCCAAATATTGTTTTTGCATTCGTTGCGCTCTGGCTTTACAAGAAAACGCCGAAATAATTATTGACTCAATTTAGAATTGGAGTTTTATTCCTCGTAAAATTTAACTTTGTTATCTGTAAGAAATTTTTTTATCACCGCAGCATCTATGCATTGACCAAGATGAATGAAGGAATAGTCTGTAACTTTTTTAGATTTATTGTCAATGAAAATTTCTTTATCTACCAGGTCGAAACCCAGGTGAAGATGTTTAGTAGAAAACTGCATACCGCAAGCGATACCTTGTTTATCAAAGAGTGGTCCACCACTTTGCCCTTTCAAACCTGGTGTACTTAGTTCAATTCCATACAAACCGTTTTTTTCCATTAAAAACCGGGTTACCATACCTTCGATCGGAAACCGCGGTGAGCCATTGTTACCGGTTGTTGTCCACTCTATATCATCCGTAGTTTCATTATAAATAAAATTGGTGAACTCCGGAAACGGGTAACCAAGCCGGCATAGAAATTCACCTTGTTTGATTGTTGTTATATCTTTTTTGAAAATAGCAAAATCAGTATAGTGCCGGTTTTTATAATCATTGAATTTAATAATTGAAAGATCATAGTCAGGATGGTTGAACCAGGTAAAACCGGAAAGGGGAGAAACACAATCAACAAAAGAATTTTTTATCTGAACGATTGTTTCGGCTGTGTATTTATATTTTAACTCCAATCCTTTTAAATGCATTTTAAACTTTCCATCCTTGGGTATTTTATTCTGTTCGTTGCGAAAATTATTGTAATGTGTATTGATGGCCTCAGATTTTGCAAGTAACTCCGCTACATGTTTACAGGTAACGGCATATCCTTCCTCGTTTACAAAAAAAAGAGTGGCGGCGCCGGGGATAATTTTTTTTCCGCCATACGTTCTCATTATTGAATGAACCGGCCTCGTGTACCGGGACGTTTTTTCTATTGCATCAACAAACATTGTATTTTTTTAGGGTGGCTCAATTTGTATAAATATAAGTTGTTTTTTGTGTTGTAGTAAATTGGATTGGGCTAATTACGTTTTGCTTCCTGTGAATAGTGTTGTCATTATTCCAGCCAGTTGTTTTTTTAAGTCATCGGCATCACAATAAATAATTTTAAAATCACTGGCACCTGAAACGGTAGTGGAATGTTCGGCATTTTCATTTCTTAAATATAGGATGGGTTTATTTTTTGCTTTTGCATAACCTACTTCTATTCCTATTCCAATTGCCTTATCCGATGTTTCTGCAATCAGCAAATCGCATTTATCTATTGCTGCAAAGGCTTGTTGCATCATTTCATTTTCCTGAAAGGGTGAAAAGGAAAAATTGTCAACAAACACAAATGGGAAGATGGAACAAGTTTTTAAAGCATTAATAATTGCATCCAGTTCTTTTTGCAAAAATTTTCTTTTACTGTAACTGATGGAAATATATGCAGTCATGCTTGGGGTATATATGGAAAATGGCAAGAAAAATTATTTGATACTGATGAAGGCTGCTAGTTTTTTAATTTAACAAACTCAACATTCCTGGCTCTTCCGGTCGAAACCATCATTATGATAGTTTTATTCCTTTTGTCAAACCTGACGTTACCAAATGAAATAGAAAAAGCATCCTGATAAGTTGGTTTCATTTCTAGTTCAGAGTCCCGCTGTAATATATATAACTTCCCATTTTTTAATATCACTTTCATCTTTGCATCGGCTTCTTCAGAATAATAGCTACCTGTATATTCCTGTATTTTTTTATCAGTAAGTATAGCAGAATCTGCCCTGATATAGATGATAGTATCCTTTGCACTATTTATAAAGTATAATTTTTTATTTCCGGATAAAAACTCAAATCTACCATTGCCAAGGATAAATTTATCATCTGCAACAGCTACCATTGTGCCTCCGGCTGAGCTCATGAGTTTTTCATCTTTTGAAAACAATTTTAATGCATCGTTGCTTCTTGTATTTACAACCCAACCTGTATAGGATTGTAGTTTTTCTGGAGCTATTACATAAGGGACCTGGTTGTCTTCCATTACACCTTCTATCGGGCTGATAAAAATATTTCTGAGTTGCGAATCCGGATTAGGGGAATTGTCAAATTCTGAAGTATTGCTCAGAAAAGCAATGGAGAGATTCAATGCAGGAAAATAATCCAGGTTGGCACGATAGGATGCAGTTGCGCCATTATGCGTCCATAAATCAGCACCGCCGAACTTTGTTATCGTAAGCCCGGCAGCATAGTTATGTTTTCTTCCACTATTAAATTGGCTGCTGGTAATTTGTTTTTGCAACAATGAAGGGTTGCCCAGTTTTCCAGCTGTATAATAATTTACCCAGCGTACTAAATCTTCTGTGGTAGTAAGTAAACCACCATTACCGTAAACATATTCGTTGGGCATATTTGTAAAATAGTTGCCGTTTGATTTGCTATATGCCATTGCCCTGTTAGGAACTACTTTTTTAAAATCAGATCTCCACTCCGTTAATTTCATACCGGCGGGATTAAAAATATTTTTCTGTGTAAACTCAGCGAGGCTCATTCCGCTTACCCTTTCAACTATTATTGCAAACAGGTTGTAATTACTGTTGCTGTATAAATATTCATCACCCGGTTTATGGTTCAATGTTTTTTGCCGTACAATAATTTCCAATGCATCGTTATTGTTATACGTTTTAGTACTACGTGGCCATCCGGCAAAAGAGGCTACGGCTCCCCAATCTTTCAATCCACTGATATGTTGCATCATTTGTCGAAGCGTAATAGTATTTGCATATTCAGGCATTTCGGGAATATGTTTTTTCAAAGCATCGTCCAGTGATAATTTTCCTTCCTGCTCCAGTAATAATATGGCAGCTGCTGTAAACTGTTTTGAAACAGAACCGGCTTCCGTTACAGATTGTGTGGTCAGCGGCACATTATGTTCCATGTCAGCTATGCCCCATGCTTTGGAAAAAAGTATTTCGCCATTGCGGCTGATAGTTAGCTGGGCACCGGGGCATGAAGCTTTATACCGTTCAAAAATTTTTTCAATACTTACAACAGTATCCTGCCAGCTTTGTGCATCAGCTTGCAAAAAGCTGCTAAGAACAATTAAGAATAGGATTATCTTTTTCATATAGGATGTTCTTTTATTTTGAAGACTTGCATAAGTTAACAATTCAGCAGAATTTTAATGCAGCTTTTTTAAAAGCGGATACCAATTGATAAACCCGAACGGAGGCCGCCCCATGGGCCGTCTAACTTAACTGTTGCTCCATTTGCTGTTACAAGAACTGTTTTATTGGTAAGCGGAATATCAAAATCTTCCAGTTGCTGACGCAGGTCATTTTGTTCTATTGGTGTTAACGGGGTACTAGTTGTTCCAACGAAATTTCCATTTCCCGAACCATAATGTGGACCCAGTATCCAGAGGTCAAGACAAATATACTTGCCGATTGTGTATTGCGTACCAAACAAAAGCCCGCCTGTATTGGCAGTGACTTTACCTGATAGAAAAATATCGCTTTTAGTATTTAAGGTATTGGTATATGAAAATTTTACATTGTTTGCTTTGAAAGAAGCATACCGGTAAAACGGAGCAATATAAAATCCTCTGCCATATCCTCTTCTACTCAGATACAACCTTATCTCAGGTGTAATAGCTGTATTACTCAATTGTAAAGCATCCAACACATCTTTGGTATCCGGGTCATTATTGGAAAGATCAAGAATCGTATTTTTAAAAGGAACAGAGGTTTCCGGCATAGTGCGGAAAGCAAGTGCAAAAGAAATTTTTCTGGTGACAGTTCTTTCATATTGAAAAGAATAGTTTTTTAATGCCAATGCGGTAAGATTTACTTTGAACATGTTTTTTGGCTGTCCCTTTTTTTTATCCTGTGCATAAACACCGGAACAAAATAAAGCCATTAGAACAGTGGTGAAGAGAAATGATGATGGTTTCATAAAATGATTTTTTGTTTAGGTGTAAAATATGATGTTGATTTAAGAATTGTAAAAGTAGTTATTAGTAGATCAAACGAAGTAGTAATTAAATGTGATTAGCTATGCGAAAACGAACAAGCAATGAGCCTACCAACATGTATAAACGAAACGAGCCGAAGGATGTATGCCGCAAAATGTGGGCGGGTTTTTTGATAACGTAGAAGGGAAGAGGAGCACAGCTCTGATGGAAAGTTTTAAAAAGAAGGAACCTGCCTGCCGGCAGGCAGGTCTTATGTGCCTGTTGCACAACTCACATCCTGTTTATAAAGATATTTGTTTTAGGCATTGCATGAATAGTAACTTAAAGTTATGCAAGGCAAAAAAACAATTACAACGGAAAATGCTTTATCAAATTACGATGGAGCAATTAGTGCCGGCGGATAATTTTTACCGTCGGCTAAAAAAAGAAATAGAGTTAAGCTGGCTGTACCAAGCCACGAGAAAATATTATGGGCACGAAGGGCAAGCGAGTATAGACCCTGTAGTATTTTTCAAAATCTGTTTAGTAGGTTATATAAATAATATCAACAGCGACCGAAGACTTGCAGAGTATTGTGCAGATAGTTTAGGCATAAGATTGTTTTTAGGCTATGATATAGATGAACCCTTGCCCTGGCATTCTACCATAAGCAGAACAAGACAGTTGTACGGCGAGAAAGTATTCAAACAACTTTTTGAACAAGTATTTGAAAAATGTATAGGGAGTGGCATGATAGCGGGACATACACAAGCATTGGATAGAGCCTTTTTAAAAGCCAATGCAAGCAAGAATAGTTTGGAAATAAAACAAGTGAATAAAAGTGTAGATGAATATTTATTGGAAAACATAAAAGCAAACACGACTCCAAGAAGACCAGCAAAACAAAACCGTGCAGAAGAAAAACAACAGCACATGGAAGGTGATGATGAAGAGCAAACCCGACTGTTGAAAGAATTAGATACAAGATACCAGCGTCAGGGAAAACATTATGCAGAGATGCCGGGCAGCGACCGGGGAAAATTTTTAAGCACCAAAACACATTACAGCCCCACCGACCCGGATGCAAGAATAGCCGTGAAGCCCGGTAAACCAAGAGAACTTTATTATAGTGGACAGATAGCAGTGGATACAGCGCATCATGTCATCACCCATGCAGAAAGTTTTACTGCAGATGGTAAAGACTGCAGAGATTTAATAACAATAATAACACAACTAAAAACAAGATTGCAGGAACACGGGATGGAAATGGAAAAATTATTAGCCGATGGAGCGTATAGTAGTGGAGAAAATTATCAGTATTTAGAGCAAAGCAAGATCACTCCATATATACCATTGCTAGGTGGTGCATTAAGCGGCAGCGAAAGATTTATATACGATGCGCTAAACGATTGGTACATCTGTAGAAATAATAAATTATTAAAAGGAAGTGGCAGAGTTGTGGATGATAGCAGAGGACATCCGGTAAAAAAATATTTCTCATTGCAAAGCGATTGTAATAATTGTCCGCTAAGAAACACTTGCATCAGTGATAAAGCCAAAACAAAAAAAGTGCAGCATAGTATTTACAAAGCAGAATTAGAAAGAGCCAAAGCAAGACAGCAAACTGTGAAAGCAAAAGTGATGAAACCAAAACGCAGCAGCACAGTAGAACCGGTGTGGGGTACGCTGATAAATTTTACAGGGATGAAAAGACTGAATGCAAGAGGAATAAAAGCAGCGAACAAAATGCTGGTGCTTGCAGCTACGGTTTATAATTTAAAGAAATGGTTGAAGTTTACAGCGCCAAAAACAAATATAAAAGTACTGGCAATGCTGAAAACAAAAGCCGGCAAGGTGTTTTGGTTGATAAAAATCATTCTAATGAAACTTATTTTAAGACCAATACAGCCAGAAAAAATTTTCCTTCAATCATTATGCATTGCGGTAAATCAAAAATAGCTGTTCAAATAAAGCCTCTGATTAATTGTAATGAGAAACTACAAAGAAATTTTTTTTAAATTATGGTTGTGCAACATTGACCCAATGTTAGCGGTTGGGCTTTGTATCATTCTCTTATTGCTTAACTCTTATATAAACAATCTCTGTTGAAGTTGTCCACGGAGCATTGTCTACAGAAGTTTCTTCTTTAAAGTTATAATTCTCTCCAGCTTTTTTCATGGCAACCCGAGTCTTAGTCAGCTTACCTTGTATGAGCTCTTCTCCTTCAAAATAAAAGTTTCCTTCTTCATCAGTTCTCCCTGTTAATGTTTGAGTTTCCCCCGAACTGCCGTAATGGTAGTATGTTATATGTTTACCTTCAGTCGAGTAACCAATGATACTTACACTTTTACTAACTGCACCTGATTTTGTTTTAAATTCTGTATTACATACTAAAAAATACCCACCTTGATACAAATCACAAATTTCAAGATACCTATTTTCCATTCCTTGAAGAGTCCAACGCCCTACAAGGGCTGATAGTTTTTTGTGCTCAGCACTTGGTTCTTTGGTTTGTCCATTTACTTTGTTTAAGTCACTAATTAAAAAAAATGAAAGCAGGATAATTTTGATAAGTTTCATAATTTATTATTTACAAGGTTATAAATTTTATGTTCCATATATAATTTCAAAATCTTTCTGTTTTTGGTAGCGTTAATTAGCCTTACCGCTAACAACTACTGATTTACGCAACATCTTGTATCGAAAAGGATTAATTTTCAATACAATTCTATACAAATAATATTTACCCTTTATCAAAACGGCTTGCTCAGATTCTCCTTTGGTTTTAATTTTAATTTTTCCTGTTGTGATATTCCTTCGGTAATCCATTTTTCAGGTGTCTTGCCTAGCAGGTAATAATCAAAATATTCTTTTTGTCTTTTCTGGTAATCAATCTGGTTTTCTTTTTTTGCCAGTCCATGGTTTTCGTCGGCATACACCAGCATAATATGTGGTTTCTGCATGCGCCGCATGGTACTGTACATTTCAATACCCTGGTGCCAGTCCACTGCTCCGTCTTTATCACCAAATGCAACAAGCAGCGGAGTTTTTATATTGGCTGCATTATACATCGGTGAGTTGCGCATATGCTCTTCCATTCTTTCATACCACGGTCCATCAAAACGTCCCTGGCTGGTTTCAAATATTTTTGCATCGGGTGTACCCGAGTTCCAGTAAATGGAGTTGGACATACTGATAAGATTAGTAAGCGGTGCACCAGCAACAGCTGCTTTAAAAAGATTTGTTTGTGAAATGATAAACGATGTTTGATAAGCCCCCCAACTATGCCCCATCAAACCTACTTTCTCTTTGTCAATCATTCCGGTTTTCAAAACTTCTTCTACGGCAGGCACCACACAGTTTACGGCACTTATGCCGGGATCATTTATATCATAAACAATGTCCGGTCGGAAAACAAAATATCCATTCGTTGTAAAATTAGTTGTGTTGTATGATCCACGTTGATTGGGGTTAACATACGAATGCACCGTATTGGAAAGTGTTTCATAAATATAAACAAGCATCGGATATTGTTTACCCGGTTCATAATTGGCCGGATAGAACAATGCACCCTGCATCTTCTTCCCGTTTTTATTGGTATAACTTACCAGTTCACTTTTGCCCCAGTTATAATCTTTCTGC
>JANPEU010000424.1:0-3307 GCA_031423175.1 Bacteroidota bacterium | reverse complement strand
CTTTCTTTCAATTTTTGCCGTTTTATTAAAAGGCAGTTTTACCTGGTAACCACGGCCAGTTATGCAATCATTAAAAAGGAGCCAGGTGTAGGATGTATCTTTTATAATACACCCAATAAAGTTTTTATTAATATTTACCTGTGCCCCGAAAATATCGGATATCCCCATTTTCCGGTTTGTGCCATAGCCGGAATAACTCCAGACAATTGTATCGGCTTTGCAATTGTTTGCAGTAATATAAACATAGGGTTGCAATACATGATTGCCTTTGAATTTTATTGTATCGCTTATGCAAACTGTATCGCAAAAAGCTTTGGGCCCGGAGGAATTGCAGGAGCTGTTGGTGTTTGCCAGTATAACTACAATCAGAATAAATAATAATAATCGCATGAATTTTTGTTTTGTGGTAACAAAAATAGCCATTGCCACCAATTCCCTCAGAAAAATTTTATGCGAAGCGAAAAGAATTAAAGTGCGGGAATACCGAATGATTATCTTCGCCACCATTTTTAAAAATATGCAGGTAAATTTAAAATCGTTCCGGCTTTTGGTCCGTCATCATAAATCCAGGTTGAAACGTTTTCTTTCTAAAATAGAAAGAAAACAACCGAAAAATATTTATGCAACCTTAGAAAAGATTGATAAAGAAGTTTGGAAAGAAACAGATTGTTTGAGTTGTGCTAACTGTTGCAAAACAATGACACCTACTTATACGGTAAAAGATATAAACCGTATTTCAAAGCATTTTAAAATGACGCCGGATGCCTTCCGGAAAAAATGGCTGAAGAAAGATCGGGTAGGAGACTGGATGAATAAACATATTCCCTGTCAGTTTTTAAATTATGATACCAATATGTGTACTATCTATGCTATCCGCCCTGAGGATTGCAGTGGCTTCCCGCATCTTACTAAAAGAAAGTTGGGTGATTATATTCATGTGCATAAGCAAAACCTGGAGTATTGTCCCGCTACTTATAAGATGGTAGAGAAGCTAAAAGAAGTTGTCAATCTTCAATCGTCAGTCGGCAGTCAGAAAGTTTAAATTTTTGAACTCTGACTGTTGACTGCAGATTGCCGACTTATTAAATGTTTACATCTTCAATAAAAAAATATTCCGGTTCGCCGTGTTTAGGCAAGGTGATGGATAGAATATCGAATTGAATATTTTTAAATTCAGGATGCTGAAATAAATATTCTTCGGCGGCACGTTGTAAATTTTTAAATTTCTTTTTTGTTACAAATTCTTCGGGATAGCCGGCGATATTACTGGTTCTTGCTTTTACTTCTACAATATGCAATAGATTTTTTTTGGTAGCTATAATATCTATTTCATGATAGGAGTACCGCCAGTTGCGGTGCAGTATTTCAAAATCATTTTTCTTTAGCCAGTTGTAGGCAAGTGCTTCGCCCATTTCGCCCAGTTCATTATGTTCTGCCATGAAAAATGATTTATTTAAAGATAGAGAAAAGCCCCCATCCCCTAAAGGGGTGTACCATACTTTCAGTATAGTTACACTGTAATTCTAGTGCATGTTTTTTTGTGAGAAATATTTGAAATGTACAAATTCAATAATGAAACTTTAAATAATCAGGCTAATACACCCCTTTAGGGGATGGGGGCTTAATAAATTTAAACTCTTAATTACCCCAATTCTTTTATTTTAGCAGCTTACTTAATTAAACTGAATATGAAGATCAACAACAGACAGATAATTTTTACCGGCATACTCGTACTACTTGCTACTACATGTAAATATTTTTTCGGACCCGATCTTGACTGGTCTGGTTTTTCACCCGTAATCGCTATCGCCCTGTTTTCCGGATTTATTATGAAGGAAAGGAATTTGTCTTTTGTACTTCCTTTTGTAGCCTTATTACTAAGTGATGTATTTATCCAGTTTTTATATTCTGTGAACTTATTTCCTTATGCTGGTTTTTATAGCACTCAATGGATAAATTATGCAATACTGTTGGCTTCTACTTTAATCGGATGGATGCTGAAAGGCAGAAACCTTGCAAGCCTGGCTACTGGAGCTATAGCCGCACCAACTGCTTATTTTTTAATTTCTAATTTATCAGTTTGGTCAAGCAGTGTACAAACTCTTTATCCTAAAACATTCGCTGGATTAATAGCCTGTTATGAAGCAGGTCTTCCTTTTTACCGTAATTCAATTATAGCTACATTGGTTTTTCTGCCAATCATACTAATCAGCTATAATTATATTACCAAACACAAGACTGAACTTACTTTAGCGTAATTACCAATAGAGAACAATTAAGAAACCCATTGGCTTGTGCTGATGGGTTTTTTGTTTTTTTTAACCGCAAAGAACGCAAAGAAATAAAACGCAAAGTACGCAAAGCCTTTGTGCCCTTTGCGTAAACCTTTGCGTTCTTTGCGGTTAATCAGGAATCTTTTCAAAGCAATTTTTTCTGATCAGCTTCATACCCTTCATCAATCAATAAACTATGATGATGCCCATCGGCGGCTTCGGTAGCCAGTGTATCGCAGCGATTATTATACGGATTATTTGCATGACCTTTTACCCAAATAAATTTTATGTTATGATCTTGCGCCAATTCATGATACTTCATCCAGAGATCACAGTTCTTTTTACCGCCTTTAAAATTGGTAGCTATCCAGTTTTTCAGCCAGCCTTCCTGTACAGCTTTTACTACATACTGGCTGTCTGAATAAATAGTGATGTTGAGATTATCTTTTTTCATCGCTTCCAATCCAGCAATCACGGCCATCAGTTCCATCCGGTTATTGGTAGTATGCTTATAACCCTGTGATAATTCTTTTTTAAGATGACCGCTTATTAAAACAGTACCATAACCACCGGGGCCGGGGTTGCCTCTTGATGATCCATCTGTATATATTGTAACCTGGCTGCTCATTTAATCAACTTCATTTTTATAATAACTCATCGATCTGTTAGAATCTTGTCATACCGAAACGGAGAATATAGGATTTACCATAATTTAGGAAAATGTAGTTGAGGTATCTCAACCTCGCATCCACCAGTATGAGATACCTCGCCTGATTTCATTCAACTATAATTAGTCTGAAAGTAAAGGCTCGGTATGACAAGACTCTAATGGTTTTAAATTTCTAATCGTACACAACCCCCAACATCAAACCTGAAACACTCCCGTCTTTAAATCCTCCATCTCCGGATTATTATTCGCCGCAGCAATCCCTTCCGAAATAACCTTTCTCGTTTCCACCGGATCTATAATCGCATCTACCCACAATCTTGCAGCAGCATAGTAAGGCGATGTTTGTTTCTCGTAACGGTTTTTT
>JANPEU010000423.1:0-7015 GCA_031423175.1 Bacteroidota bacterium | reverse complement strand
AAAAATATTTCTGAATAGTTTTATAGCAGCCTTTTTTAATGCAGGCATTAGTACAATAGCGGCAAATAGCAAGTGATAATTGGCTCACAATAGAAAACAAAAACCTTTAGGGGCTTATATTTTAGCGAATCTCTTATTAAGTAATGATATAAATAATACCTCGAAAGGAGTAAAATGAAGCCGCTGGTTATTAAAAATCAACGGCTTAGAAATTAATTTTTTGTTTAGGTGATGAATGGCTCACTACCATTGCTTCATCTAATTTTTCTTTTGTTTCTTTCGTTTGGTTCAGTAATTCCGAATTCTGTTGCAGAAATTTTAATGATGTTGAAAGTGTATCAAGACCAGGTATATATTGTTTGAAGGATGGGTTCTTTAATTTTTGTTCTAGTTCTTTGTATTTATATTCTGAGCTGGCAAATACGTTTTTAGCGGCTGTTGAATCAAGCTTAGAAAGTTTGAGTTGAATTTTGGCTTCTTGCTTCTTTAATTGTGTAAGGGCTTTCTGCGTTTTCTTATCCAGCTTTTGTTCTAAGGAATTTGTTTTGGAAGAAACTTTGTCGAGGTATTTTTCTGGAATCTGTATCCCCTCTTTTTGCAGTAATGAATCTGTCTGTGCTTTTAAATGAATAAAGCAGCAAGAAAAAAATAAAGCAAGTACAAGCTTCGTCATGCAAGGCAGTTGATAAGTTTATCAAAAAAAATACTGATGTTATGAGAATTGTTGGTTTTTGTATAAGTATTGAGACGAAGCTATTTTATGTTTCTCAATAAACCTATACCACGAAAGAGGTATTTTTTAAATGCAACTTGCTTCCCGCTTTAGATACGCCTTATAATAGTGTTCTTAAAGAATGGGTTTTTGAAAAATAATTATTTTTATCAAATGGTTTAAGTAAAATTCGGAAGGAAGTATTGGTTTTTTTTCTACTACATCCGATTTGCAACTAGCATTTCAATATTTATTGAATTTGAAAGTGAAGTGGAAAGCTATAGGATATTATAATGCAATATTTATATAGAAGGAGTAAGAAGTCAACCAATTTTAAAACATAATTGCCCCAAGACTAATTATGATCAATCATCCACATCTTAATTCCAAAACCAATGCGGAATGGATCATAGTTGAAAACCTTTGGAGGGCCCGGGTCAACAAGTATTGGATTCGGTTGTTGTTCCCATAAAATAAATTCACGGTAAACAAGCCCGATACCTTTTGAATATTTTTCTACACTACGTACCTGTGAGGCGTAAGAAGATGGATCCGTATTGGGAAAATTTTCTTTTTCATCTATCTGTTCAACGGTCAATACATCCGAATAATTTTTTCCACCAAATGAAAAACTTCCATCCTGCTCTTCATAATAATAATCCCATGTTTGCATTCCATCATCTACACTGAATGTAAAGGCGGGGCCATAAGGGTTTGTTGGTAAATATATATTTCCTTTCCAATTATTACCTTCACGTATTCCAAGATGTAATTTTATAAAGCGGAAATTATCATCATCAGATATTTCTAACTGATCACTTAATACAGTCACTAAATAAGTGCCAAATGGAATCCAGGGTTGCGCCGCAGTCCACGATGTTGCATCAACAGAATCGCGGATAAAACGAAATACTCTCCATGAAGGCCTGCCACTATTATCTGTTATCTGCTGATCCACCACATGCTTTACCTGGTATTTATGAATTTGAGTTGTACGTCCAAAATTTACAAACACAGTACTATCCATTCTGTAAGTAATGTATTTGCCTGATTGCAATGGCACATAATCCGTCAACGCATCTGTTTTAAATTCTTCTGTTTGTTTTTTGCAGGCAGAGAGTGCTACAGCGAGGATTACAATTATGTAAATGGACGTAAGTATTTTGGTATTCATAAGTTTCTGTTCTTTCAGGGTAATGATTCAGGTGAATTGATCTTATCCGGGTAAATGAAAAAATAAATATTCACCCAGCTAAAACGTTTTGCTAAGGTAAAAATTATAATCCGAAGCCCATAATTTCAGAATAAAATTGCCAAATGGCATAATAATTACAAGAATACTGACGAAATTTGACTCCGATGAAGAAACTCTTGAGAACTGTTAGACTAATTTCAATCCTGTCTTTTCTTTTTTTCCAATCCAATTGGGCTTTTTCTCAGGTTTGCACTACACTCGGTCAAACGCCTTCAACTGCTTTTCCTGTTTGTGGCACTACTACGTTTACTCAAAACATAGTACCGCTGTGCAGCACCAATAATATTTTTGTGCCCGGATGTAGCGGAACCGGCAATGCGAATTATCAAAACAGAAATCCGTTCTGGTATAAATTCACATGCTTTGTTTCAGGCACATTGAGTTTTGTAATTACACCACTTGCTGCTAATGAAGATTATGACTGGCAGTTATTCGATATCACAGGAAAAAATCCCAATGATGTTTTTACCGATCCTACTTTAGTGGTTACAGCTAATTGGTCGGGTTCTTATGGAACTACGGGTGCATCTGCATCGGGTTTGAATGGAATTCAATGTGCATCGGATCCGGCAATCAGTACGCCCCGTTTTGCATTATCACCCAATTTAATTGCGGGTCATGAATATATTTTACTCATAAGCCATTTTACAGATTCGCAAAGTGGTTACACATTATCTTTTGCCGGGGGTTCGGCTATTATTACCGATCCTGCTTTACCGCATTTGCAAAAAGTAACTCCGGATTGTGATGGTAAAACACTTACCATTAAGCTGAATAAAAAAATGAAATGCAGCAGTCTTACTGCACCAGGCACTGAGTTTAGTATTTCACCTGCATTGTCAACTGTTGTTTCTGCAGTTGCTGCAAATTGTTCCAGCGCATTTGACTTTGATGAACTCACTGTTACGTTAGCTTCTGCACTTCCCAATGGAAATTATCAATTGATAATTAGTAATGGCAGTGATAACAATTCAATACTTGATTATTGTGATCGGAATATTCCTGTAGGAGAGCAATTGCCTTTTCAATATGCAAGTCCGCAACCAATATTGGCTGATAGTATTGGTCGTATTGGTTGTGCTTCAGATAAACTGGTTGTTTATTTTCCCAAAAAAATAAAATGCAGCAGCGTAGCTGCTAATGGATCTGATTTTTTTATAACCGGACCCACTCCTGTAACTGTTACAAGTGCGGCAGGTACTTGTGTAAATGATTTGAGTGATGTAGTAACCGTACAACTTTCAGCACCCATCTATACTCAGGGAAATTATTCACTCACATTAAAACCCGGTACAGATGGAACAATTATTATTGATGTATGTGATATTCAAATACCCTTACAATCATTACCCTTCGCAACTGCAGATACCGTAAATGCCGATTTTAATTTTATAAATGATATGGGCTGCCGTTTTGATACGGTGCATTTTTCTCATAATGGAAATAACAATGTTAACAGATGGAACTGGACAATCAATAACATCGCCGGTTCAACTTCACAAAACACAACGGCCATTTTTCCTGCGACCAGCAATAATACTATTATGCTGTCTGTAAGTAACGGAGTTTGCAGCGACTCATCTTCTGCAACAATTGATTTGAATAACGAAGTAAAAGCAGATTTTACAATGCCTGATGAAATATGCCCCGAAGATCAATTGGCTGTTACAAATACAAGCGAAGGATTAATCAATAACTGGCTTTGGAATTTTGATAGAGTAAGCACAAGTACAATAAAAGATCCGGCACCAGTTCGGTTCAATCCACCCTTCAATCAGGAAGTTCTTTATACCATTTCGCTTACTGCTACGAATACGGCACTTGGTTGCAGCGATACAAAAGCAAAGCAAGTACGGGTTTTAAAAAATTGTTTTATTGCAGTGCCAACAGGCTTCACACCAAACAATGACGGACTCAATGATTATTTCTATCCTAATAACGCAGTGAAAGCAGACAATCTTGATTTCAAAGTTTTCAACCGGTGGGGGCAATTAGTTTTTCAAAGCCGCAACTGGAAAGATAAATGGGATGGAAAAATAAAAGGGCAACCACAAACAACCGGTGTGTATGCCTGGATACTCAGCTATACGCATCATGATACAGGAGAAAAAATATTTCAGAAAGGAACAACCGTATTGATACGGTAATTCTTACACAAGATTACCACGTTGAATAATTCCACCACCCATCACATCATCGCCTTCGTAAAACACAGCACTTTGCCCGGGTGCAATTCCATTTACATTTTCATAAAAACGAACTTTCATTGTTCCGTTTTCCGGGTAAATATTTGATAAGGCTCCTTTGTCTTTGTAGCGGATTTTTGTTGTGGCTTCCATACCCGAAGAGATGGAATCGTATTTTATCAAATTCAATTTGCCTACTATCATTTCATTTTGTTCAAGATCTTCTTCATCACCAAGCATTACAGTATTATTATTGGGATCAATCTTAGTTACAAAAACAGGTTTGCCAAATGCTAGATCCAAACCTTTGCGTTGCCCGATTGTATAAAACGGATAGCCTTTATGCTGGCCAAGAATTTTTCCCTGCTTATCTATAAAATTTCCACCGGCTACTCTTTCTTCTAAACCATCAACTCTTCTTTTTAAAAAACCACGGTAATCATTATCGGGAACAAAACAAATTTCATAACTCTCATTTTTCTTAGCCAGTTCGGGATATCCGTAATCATGAGCCATCTGTCTTATCTGTGTTTTTCTATACGGACCAAGCGGCAATAAAGTTCTGCTGAGCAAATCCTGTTGCAGGCCCCACAATACATAACTCTGATCTTTTGTTTCATCCACGGCTTTGCTTACAACATATCTTCCGTTATCCTGCTGGCGGACTTTTGCATAATGACCTGTAGCAATAAATTCACAATCCAATGCATCAGCCCTTTTTAATAATGCACGCCATTTAATATGTGTATTGCAAAGCACACAGGGGTTAGGTGTACGACCTGCGATGTATTCATCTACAAAATTTTCAATAACAAAATCACCAAACTCTTCACGTATATCCAATATATAATGTGCAAAGCCGTGTTCAACGGCAGCTTGTCTTGCATCATTAAATGAATCAAGATTGCAGCAGCCTGTTTCTTTTTTACTACCACCTGCAGCAGCATAGTCCCATGTTTTCATGGTGATGCCAACCACTTCATACCCTTCTTCATTGAGCATGAGAGCTGTAACGGTACTATCAATACCACCACTCATGGCCACTAAAATTTTCCCTTTTTTACTCATGCCCCTATCCCCTTATGAGGTATTAATATTTTTAAAAAATTGCGAACCCGCCGTCGTTAAAACTATGGCGGGCAAGGCTGCAAATATACAATGAAAAAGCCACCGCTTGGGTTACTGAATTGGTAATAAAATGTCAGGGATTTTCTGACTTAAAAGGAATAATTGTGCTTTGAGATTCCTGGTGTTATACCAATTTGATTTATAAATTAGTCCAAATTATTCCGGTATAATGCCGAGAGCCATACAGTAACACTTATCTTATTGGACAATTTATTAGGGCGATTCGGTATTATAAACTTTTACGTGCCCCAGGAAAAGGAGGGAACGTAAGCCACATCCGGTGTTCAAATACTCCTGAATAATCTGTTCTTTAAGTTCCATTTTGGTTGATTTTTTAGTCAACCTATATCAGGACGAAACATAAAATGATGAGGACATATTCGTCTGCCATCATAGCAGAAAACCTCGCTTTTGTGGGCAGTTTTTAGTCCAACGAAATTTTTATCTTTCCTTCTCTCACCTGTTTTAAAAATTCTTTTTGTTGCTGCAAAGTCATACCCTGCATTTTTGCAGCTAATTTCTCTTTCACATTCCGAAAGAATTTTACGGTGTCAAATTTTTTTTCAGTTGTCGTTTTCATCTTTTAAAAATTCTAAAGGTGTTCTGATATCTATAAGTGGATAACCCAATTTCATATTGATTGAGTTTTTAGTCAACCTATATTAACAAGATAATGTTGTAGGCAGTTATTATTGTCCGGCAAGTTTTGATTTATCCTTCTTCAACTTTTTTTCAATGTATGCTTTAAATTCTTCAAAAGACATACCCTGTGTCTCAAGACTGATTTTGTCCCGGATGTCACGCATCATCTTTACTGCGTCAAACGTTTTTTGTTTTTTAGTCGTTTCCATATTTTATTAAATCTTTTGGACTTCTTATTTCAATCATTGGAAAACCCAATCGAAGGTTTACTGAATTATATCCTTTTATTCTGTCAAGGTTTACAATGTGCTTAAAATTCCAGCTTGCAAGAACATCAACTTTATTTATTGTCGCTAATGCAATATGCCTGCAATCTTCCAAACTTGTTTTGCCAACCACTTTTTCTGTTATGTATGCGTCTGCAAGTTGGATAGCATCCGCTGTCAAAGCAACTCTTTCAAACTTGTCGGCGGAATATTTTTCTAAGAGTTGCCGAACTAGTTCAGGAGCTTCTATTAATTCAAGGTCAAGAAGGTCGGATACAACAAAAACAATTTCATTATTCTCCAAACGCTTAAATAATTCACGAGTAACTTCCTGAAACTCTTCGTCATAATAACCGCCTATTACTGAAGTGTCAATATAAATACGCTGCCTCATTATGAGATAAAGTTAATTAAAAATTGGCCTTGATAGCTGCAAAATTATAGTTTGACTTTAGCACACCATTGTTGGTAAGAGGCGTTGGAATTGTGCTTAACCTAATAACAAGTCTTTCATAATGAAATCTACTTTATTCAGAAAGAGCAGGGCTTTAAATTCCATTTTGGTTGATTTTTTAGTCAACCTATATCAGGACGAGACAGTTATAGCCAGTGGTTTTTCGTCATTCTGTCGGGATATATTTTTCTTTGCAATATTTTTCAATTTCAGCGTCATTCAATAAACAATTGTCACAAAATTCTTCTAATTCTTTTTCAGCTGCATTAATATATTTGTCAGTGGCTGTCAAAATTTTTTCAGTTTGTACAATGAATTTTGTAAAGTCCGCATTAATCTTGCAAAGTTTGTCAATAGTTTTAAAATCTAAAT
>JANPEU010000422.1:0-3822 GCA_031423175.1 Bacteroidota bacterium | reverse complement strand
CCGACACCCGGTAAAAAAATTGATCCGGGAGGATAAAATTTTACAAGAGCAATTTCGCTCATGGATATGTTGGCAATTATATCGGTATCCACTTCCATTTCATTTAAAAACACTTTGCCATCTACAAAACCATTACCTTTTATTTCCTGACCGGTTGCCGGATCTGTTCTACCTATCATATCGCCAATAGAAACCGACCTATAAGATTCAATAACATATTTTCCTCTTACACGGCTTATCTGCAAACCCGGAACTTTTCCCTTTAAATGTTCAAAAATATTTAACGCCCCGGAACGGGGAGGTTCATTTATAAGATCTACTGTCTTGGCTCCGGGTGCACTGCGGAATAACCCACCTGTATATTTTTTTTCTACTTCTTTTGCTGGAGAAAGCCTTTTGGTTTTTACTACCACCTCATCTAACACCTTTTCCTGTTTAGATAAACTGGAAAAATATTTATGAGCCTCTTTTATTTTTTGAGGTTCAAAAACTGCATCTGCAAAAACATACTTAAGTGTATTAAAATATGCAGCATTGTTATCGTTATTTAATATGCCGGAATAATTGAAACCTGAAACATTCAATTTTATAGAGGCAGATTTAGCGGCATCTTTTTTTGCATTTATTTGATACAGGAATTTTGCAGTATCCTCATAAACCAGGTTTGATAACTGAAAGCTTCCATCATCTGAAACCGGAGCAGATAAAAATATACGGGAAGAATCTTTTGTATCAATGATAAAATTTAATTCGTCTTTTATTGCCGCTTTCTTATTGAGTTCTCTAAAAACTTTACCGCTGATACTGATGTAGGGCTGATCCCGGTATTTTATTTCTTTGTTTTGTAAATCCACAGGCCAGTTATTGGTAAGAGCAAGTAAATCCCAAAAATCGCTTTTGAGATTATTTGAAACGGCGGAGATAAGCCTATTGCTCCCAGGTTGCAAAAGAAGACCTGAATAAATATTATGATTGAATTCCTTCCCGGCTCCTCCATCCGAAACGGTTAAAGAAAAATTTCCTTGTGTACTGTCAGGAAACCGGATTGTAAATACATTCATGGCTTTTTTTGAGAAACTAAGACTATCTGTTATTAACTCAACTGGCATTTCAGTGCCTGCATGATTGATATATGTGTTCCGGTAAGCAAGTAACCTGTTGTTTTTATCAAATAAAAGCAGTTGCAGTAGTCCAGCCGGCAAACCATCTGTATTAATTATACCCTGTGCTTCATTGTTTTTCAGGCTAATCTTTTTTTCAACCACAATATTATTTTGCATTACAGCAAGTAGCAGCAATTCATTAAACTCAATACCGGATGCAGTAACATAAAAAAATTTTCCATTTTTATTTTCGCCTGCATTCAGCAATACGCCTTTATCTGCAGCGGCGGGCAAACTAAATTCCTTTACTGTTTTGTCAGCATATTCAATTTTGGCAAAATAATTTTTCCCATATTCAGGCATAAAACTAAAAGTACCCATGCCCTGTGCATCAGAGGTAAAACCTATAATTTCATTTCTATTTGCATCTGTTACTGCTCCGGTTATTGGTACCGGTTGTAAATAATTATTCATTGCCCTGAAGGCAATTATATTTGGCAGACCATTTACCAATTGACCACTTTCAGGATAAAAAAAACAATTGTATTTACCTGGAGCTGAATAAAGTAAACTTGATTTTTTTAAAGGATTAAAAACCGGAATCCCTTTTTTAAAAACAAATGCATCGCCAAGATTAAAGGTCCACGGGGTATAAGCCCTGATTAAATAAATTCCTTCCTTTAAAGTATCCGGTAAATCAAAATTGCCATAAGCCGTTCCGGCAAATACAGGTAATTTCTTTTCAATAATTATTTCATTATTCTCATTTAGTAATTCAATAAAAAAATTAGAGCTGAGTGTGCTGCTGTTGAAATCAGCATACAGGTATGCTTTGAACCAGATGGTTTCTCCTGCCACATAAGTTTGTTGATTGGTATGTAAATAAATTGATTCGTTGGGTAGGCTGTCACGATTGTGATTGAAAATGGAGATTGGGTCTTGTGCGTTGACTTGATAAGTCAAAATCAAAAAAATTGTAGATACAAAAAAAAGTTTAATCATACTCATGTCTGTATAACTAAGTTCAGAAAAAAATTATCAAGTAAAACTACAGCACCCTGATAATTAAACCATAATTTAACTATGACAAACAGACCAGCACGTTTCAGGACCCTCTTGCTGGCTTTGACATGTACCTGAACAAGCCCCTGGGCAAGAATTTTCAGTACAATAACAATTAGCCTCCTGCCAACACCAATAAAGTATTCGTCCTTCACCACCTTGAATTTTTTTTATTTCATTTCGGGAAAGTTTTTTCCCAAGTTGTTCACTCTTTTTCATAATTAAAAATTTTAATTTTAAGAAATTAGCCAGGTTAAGATACCAGACATATTTACCTCCACTTGTCCAAACGGAATTGGTTTATTGCAATAAAAAATTTGTCCATTCCCGAATTGTTTTTTTTTATCCTGTAATTTCCTAAATACTTCAACCCAACAATCAAATCACTGGTATTTTACCAATGTATTTTTTATCTCTTTGCAATCTGTTTCAACTGCCCCCAAAATCTTTCAGCCAATCTCCTGTCATCCGTAATTATTTCTGCTTGTGCCAAAAGACTGTTACGGAAAAAAATTGTTTTATCATAATTGGTTTGCAATCCATTGGGTAAATCAACCTTTACTAAAAAACTATCTCTGCGGTTGGGCATATTGGAAATATAATTTACCTTACCTGTTAAATATCCAAACTCTGTACTTGGATAGCTTTCTACTCTTAGCATTACCCGCTGCCCGGTTTTTATTTTGCCTAAATTCCGTTGCCCCGCTTGCAGCTCTGCATAAAATTGTGTTTGCTCCGGCTCTATATAAAACAATGACTGACCCGTTGATATTAATTCATTTTCCCTGAGCGTATTTATATAGATCAACTTTCCATCTTCTGCCGCTACTAATACATATTGCTGAACCCATTGTTCTATTTTACTTTTTAGCTCCAGCAATGATGAATGAAACTGCTGCTGTTGATCGGTTATCGTTTTTTGTAAATCCAAAATTTCTTTTTGTTTGCTGTGGCTGCTGATATCGCTGTTGGTTATTTGTGTATTGGTTAGTTTCAGGCTTTGCTCTTTTGCAATCAGTTTGCTTTTGTACTGGTTCAGTTCCAATGGTGCAATCACTTTTTCGTTTGCTAATTTTTCATACGCTTCAAATTCTGTTTGTTGCAATTGTTTGTCTTTTTCTAATAGTTCCTTTTGTTCATATACATCACTCTTTAGGGTAGAGAGGTATTGCAAATCTTTTCCAAGTGCATTTCTTTTTTTCTGATAATAGCCGCTTGCCATTGTTTGTTTGGTAAGCAGTAATTCATTTTGAAATAACTGGTAGCCCGATTGAAGTTCGCCTAAATCAGCAAAAGATGGCAATGGATTTGAATTTAAACCTTCATAAGAATTGTTTTGAGTTGTTGCTACTGTTTGTTCAATCCAGCCTTGCAGTTTCATTACTTCATTATAATCAGTTGTGTTTTCTATATAAGCAAGGTGTTGATTTTTTAAAACGAATTGTTCATTGCTAACGAAAAGTTTTACGAGTTTTCCTTCTGCCTTTGAACTGATTAGTTTTGGCGGGTTCAGTGCAACTAATCTCGCTGAGCCATTTATAATATCAGGATATTGAATAAACCAGGTAAGACTCAAAAGAAACAAAAGCACCAAAAAGAAAATTATATTTCCTTTTCTTATAAACCAATGCGGACGATAACTTATTATTTCCTGCAC
>JANPEU010000421.1:0-1761 GCA_031423175.1 Bacteroidota bacterium | reverse complement strand
CCGGGATTACCATCTGTAATGTTTTTTTTCAGTACTTCAATAAGTGGTCTGAAAGAGAGTTTGCTGTTAATTAATATTGTAGATATATTTTGTCCCATAATAGTTTTGATTCGGTTCTCATACCAGGCAGGATAGAATGCTAAGTTCGACTATATATGTAAAGGTATAGAATATAGTTTTTGAATTAAAGTTTCAACGCCTTCAATTGCAAAATTTTTTTACCTATAAAAAAATAAATTTCCCGGTATAAGCTAAAAGAATTGACCTATCCTTTTTTATAAAAACTACAGATCCCTTTCAGTCCACAGTAATCGCATTTTGGATTTCGTGCAAGACAAATATACCTGCCATGCAATATGAGCCAGTGATGGGCTTTATGTATCAGAATTTCAGGAAAATTTTTTACCAATTCTTTTTCTACAGCCAAGGGTGTGTTTGCTGATTTACTAACAAGATTCAATCTTTTACTTACCCGGAACACATGCGTATCTACAGCCATATTGGGTTGATGATCCACTACAGATGTTATTACATTGGCTGTTTTTCTTCCTACCCCCGGCAGTAACATCAATTCATCTACTGTCATTGGAATTTCCCTATCAAAATCTTTGACCACTTTTTTTGCCATTCCAATCAGGTGCTTTGTCTTGTTATTGGGATATGAAATACTTTTTACAAATGGAAACAGCTCATCAAAATTTGTTTTACTCATCGATTCCACATCAGGAAATTTTTTAAAAATGGCTGGCGTAGTCATATTCACTCTTTTATCTGTGCATTGTGCAGAAAGTATAACGGAAACTAATAATTGATAAGTGTTGTCGTAAATTAATTCTGTTTCTGCATCGGGTATATGCTTTTCAAAATAATCTATAACAAATTGATATCGATCTTTTTTGGTCATAACTGCAAGATAAGCTAAGAGATAAAAGACCTGCCTTCAGGTAAGCATGTTATCAAGCTTTACCCGCATGAGCCGGGGCGACTCATAAATTTTAATAGTAGTACAGTGGTTGTAAAAAATACAAACTATCTCCTTTCGAAAATAAATAAACTTAATACCGCTATTGAAGAATTAAACTTTCTCTTTGATGCGGGCATAGTTCAAAACATTCAACACGACTTCTGTTCTTGGGTTCTCTTTGATTTTGTTGAGCCGTTGCATGGAGGTCTTCATCACGTTTAGCTTTTCTCGAAGTGTCCAGTCTTTTTTCAAAGCGGCTTCGATAGCAACGTTTTGATTGTCTGAAGTTTCTTTGTACAAATACAGCAATAAATCCTCGGGAGTAAAGTTGGTCATTGGCAAATCCATTAAATGTGTCCTAAAATATTGTTTGTCCTTGAAAGTAGAAAGTGTCCGGATTATTAACGGGGGCGGGATTGCCTTATTGTGCTGGAGTGTTTTATTTTACTTTTTCAGCATGATTTTCAGGGATAATATACAGATCCTCATTATCCTTTTTCAACAGAAAATTTTCTCTGGCGTATTTTTCCGAAGTGGCGGGATTGTTTTTAAGCTGCTCTGACTCAAGTTTGTCGGCTGCTATTTCCTTCTCATAATACTTTTTACTTAGCAAAAGATTATTGAGCTCAGCATTTCTTGCCTGTTGAGTAAAAAAATCATTTTTATCGAAAAAAAGTATGATAGCTAAAAAACTAAGAAGCGAGATGGTGTATTTGCTACGAATCCATGCAGGAATGTGGTTGATGTATTTCATATAATTGGATGTTAGGGGATGAATGGCTGATGATAGATGGCTG
>JANPEU010000420.1:0-1708 GCA_031423175.1 Bacteroidota bacterium | reverse complement strand
TGCAAAAGATACGATGCGTATAATAGTTGATGCAGTAGCAACAAACAATCATCCGCCCATTGCTAATGCAGGGTTAGATACAACTATTACTTTACCGTCAAATACAATCAATTTAGATGGTAGCAGATCAACTGATCCTGATAATAATATAACCAGTTTTGTATGGACAAAAATATCCGGGCCGTCATCATTCAATATTTCAAATGCAAATGTTGTGCAAACACAGGTGGCAAATCTTGTACAGGGCACTTACCAATTTGAGTTGAAAGTAACCGATGCGGGAGCATTGTTTTCAAAAGATACAATGCAGGTAATAGTTAATGCGGCGCCACCCCCACCTCCTGCTTCATGCAATCCAGGTAGCAGACCTTTAATTAATGCACAATTAATTCCGTTTGTCATTTCACCTGACAATTCTGATATCAGCCTTGCGGCCATTTTGGGAAATAAAATGGTTTTTCTCAGACATGGTATCAGCACAGGCGGTCCAAGGGGTACTGGCATATTAAAAGGTTATGTTTATGATATGGTTACACAAACCTGGACTATAACCCAATTAAGTGAGCAGCGATGGGATATGGGAATCGTTTCAGCTGGGAATAAAGTTTTTTTGGCAGGAGGAATTGATGTAGATAACAATGGATTAAATTATTATTTTTCAATTATTGATATTTATGATGCGTCAACGGATAGTTGGTCAGTATCATATTTGAGCAAACCAAGGCGGCAAATAACTGCAGCTACAATAAATAACAAGGTATTTTTTGCAGGAGGTTACGAGGAAATGAGTCCGAATAATTATCCAGTTTCAAATTTGGTAGAGATATATGATCTGTCAACAAATTCGTGGTCAGTTAGATCATTAAGCGAATCCAGAGTATACCTTTCTGCTGTAACATTTGGCAGTAAAATTTATTTTGCTGGAGGGGTTAATGGCCTAAACACAGTTACAAAGAAGGTAGATGTCTACGATAACTCTACCAACACATGGGCAACATTTGATTTACAAGAACCCAAAGCTGCAATGTCCAGTATTGTAGTGAACAATAAAATTTATTGGGCCGGAGGAGTAAACGAAAACCTGTTTTATAATAATGGCTCTTCTTATTGGATTTGGACGTCCAACGTAGAAATTAAGGATATCAATACCGGAATTTCTATAGCGACATGTTTATTTCAGCCGAATCTATGGCCCTGGAATAATGCCGCAGTTCAAAAAAACGATAAGATAGTTTTCTTTACAGGAACTGACATTAATGCAGTTCAAAATAAATTTGATATATATGATACCAACACGAAGAGTTGGTCAATTGGAGTATTGCCTAAGGATATAGAGGGCACAATCATTTCAAACAACAATACAATCTATGTATCGAGCGGAAGTCAGGTATGGAAACTGGAGTTTTAAAAAAACTTATCTGTATTGATTTTATAATATAAAATGCGAATAAAAATCTTCTGACTCTTATTAATCCACTATCTCCGGATCTGACTCCAGCAATATATTGTATAGAAATGAGGAGACACCGGCAACCACTCCAATTTTAATCAGTAAGAGTTTGAAATTTTCTGACGGGCTTTTATCCATTAAAAAAATAATAAGGAAAAACGCTATTCCAAATACAACGAAGAAAAAACTAAAGCGTAGCCAGAAAGGGAATTGGTTATTATTCATAAGTACGGAATTGGGTTTAAAAATAAAATCAAA
>JANPEU010000419.1:0-2619 GCA_031423175.1 Bacteroidota bacterium | reverse complement strand
GTGTTTTCAATAAATATAACAGCGAAAGAACCAACAAATATTCCGGTAGCTTTTTCATTAACAGCCCAGCGGCCCATCTGCGGATAATCCAGATATAAATTCAGATTGTATAAAAGAAAAACATCGCTTTGTTCTTTTGTTTGCGTTGCCCGTATATAACGCATCACATCTTCATTACCACCGAGTGAAAAAATATTATCCGCATCGGACTCAGTGTATTGTCTTACAATCAATCTTTCCGTTTCAAAAACCAAATGGATGTCTTGCATAAAATAAATTAGCCACGAATTTCACGAATAACACGAATTAAAAGAAAATAATTTTTCTTACTCATAACATTCGAAAAATCCGGGGCAAATATGAATGCTATAATTATAGTGATTTTAAAAGTCCTCCTTTGAGGACCTGTCTGCCGTCAGGCAGGTTTAGGAGGCTGCTTTATGTATCTCACTCGTAAAATGAAACTCAATATCCGGGTTATTATTTTTTTCGGTGTTAAGATACCATTCACTCTGCGCCAGGTAAATCATATGGCCGTCTTTATCCTCGCCAATATACGCCTGTTTAAACTTTGCAAAATCATCCAGCTTCTTCGGGTCTTTGCTTGCAAGCCAGCAGGCTTTATAATACGGAAGATTATTAAAAATAACAGAAGCACCATATTCATGCAGCAAGCGGTATTGAATTACTTCAAACTGTAGTTCACCTACACAACCTATAATTTTTTTATTACCACCAAACTGGGTAAACAATTGCGCCACTCCTTCGTCCGTTAACTGTAGCAATCCTTTTTCTAATTGTTTTGTTTTCATCGGGTCTTTGTTCACCACTTCTTTAAATATCTCAGGTGAAAAAGAAGGAATACCCGTGAAATAAAAATTTTCTCCTTCTGTTAATGTATCACCGATTTTAAAGTTACCGGTATCAAACAAACCTACCACATCACCTGCATACGCATCATCAATAATGCTTTTATCCCTGGCCATAAAAGAATAGGGATTGCTGAAACGAACATCCTTATCCAGCCGCACATGATGAAAATATTTATTACGTTCAAACTTTCCGCTGCATACACGGAAGAATGCAATCCGGTCACGGTGTTTTAAATCCAGGTTGGCATGAATCTTAAAAACAAATCCACTCATTTTATCTTCATTCACATCCAGCATTCTTACAGATGTTTCGCGGCTTTTAGGTAAGGGTGCTATGCGGACAAACGTATCCAGCATTTCTTTTACACCAAAATTATTTATAGCACTACCAAAAAACACAGGAGCCACTTTAGCACTTAAGTAATCAGTTACATTCAAGGCACCATGTACACCATCTACCAGCTCCACATCTTCTCTTAGTTGAATGGCATCTTTTTCGCCCAGCAGTTCATCCACAATCTTATCATTCAGATTATTTATTGAAACTTCATCATCCGTTCCTTTTGTATGTGCAGAAAATAAACGAAGGTTTTTATTATCCAGGTTATACACGCCTTTAAATTCTTTACCGCTGTTAATGGGCCATGTCATGGGGTGCAGGTTAATAGAAAGTTCTTTCTCAATTTCTTCCAGCAAATCAAAACGGTTCTTACCATCCCGATCCATTTTATTTATAAACACAATCACCGGCGTATCCCGCATACGGCATACTTCCATCAATCGTTTTGTTTGTGCTTCCACACCATTTACACTATCCACTACCAGTATTACACTGTCCACGGCAGTAAGGGTACGAAAAGTATCTTCAGCAAAATCTTTGTGACCGGGAGTATCAAGCAGGTTAATCAGAAATTTATTATACTCAAAACTCATAACCGAAGTAGCAACAGAAATACCCCGCTGCCTTTCTATTTCCATAAAATCGCTGGTAGCAAATTTTTTAATCTTATTACTTTTTACCGCACCCGCCACCTGTATAGCGCCACCAAACAAAAGAAACTTTTCAGTAAGCGTTGTCTTACCCGCATCGGGGTGGCTGATGATAGCAAAAGTCTTTCTTCTTTGTATTTCGTTGGCGTACTTCATAAATGGCGGCAAAGGTAAGGCTGTTTGTCATTCCGACGAAGGAGGAAACTTGTATTTGTTAGCCAGCTGTAGTGCATATGGCATCGTCTGTTGCGTCGCACTCTTCAGGGTTCTGTTCTTTATTGAGCTTTGTTCCGTTTTAAATTGAAAATGAATTAAATTTGGAACAAACAGCTATGCTAATGCTAAACTGGCATAAGATTATTAATTAGTGATAGGACGAGTGGGAGATATTATTGGTTTTAAACATTGCTTATAGTTGACGTATGACATAAATTTTATACTTTGAAATATTCATTACCAATAATACTTTTTGTTTTTATTACAAATTCAGCCTTTTCTCAGAAATACATTTTATCAGGAGGAACTACTGTTATTACTATTGTAACAAAAGATAGTGTAGTTATTGCCGCTGACTCTAAATCGGTAGATATGGGCAATACATCAAATTCAGATACTATTACCAAAATAAAATTTAGGGAAAATATATTCTATACCGGGGCCGGTGGAATGATGATTATGGAAAGAAAAAATAATAAGACATGGGAAAAAGAAACGACATATAATGTTTTTGAATAATTAGATTTCATAATATGTAAAT
>JANPEU010000418.1:0-6626 GCA_031423175.1 Bacteroidota bacterium | reverse complement strand
TAATAGTAAGATAAATCACCAGCAACAGCATTACCTGTTTTGTAAGTAGTACTTCCTACAGTAATATTGTTTGCCAGGTTAGAGCTTATATATTTTAACCCTACACCAATGCCTGATTTTTTAGACAGTTGTCTTGAATAGCCAAAATCAATTCCAAATTCTCTTGGACGAAAAATTCCAAATTCATTTCCGAGGTTATCGGTAAACTGGATATTTCCTAAACTGAAATAACGGAGTGACCCAGAAATTGCCTGCTCATCATCCAATTTATAATACCCGGATAAAGCTGCGAGGTAAACATCGTTTACAAGATCTTTTAACCAGGGCGTATAAGAAGCCATAATGCCACCTTTCGATTTATTAAAAGATGTTTTTGCCAAATTCCAAAATGAAGAACTTGCATCGGGTGAAGTAGCAAGTCCTAAATCTCCCATTCCACCTGCACGGGCATCGGGTGAAATACGAAGAAATGGACCTGCAGTGGTAACGACATTAATCGGGTCAGCTTGAGCTGATGCGATTTGAGACAGACCAAAAGAAAAGAAAAGGACGACAGTTAGTTTTAAAGCAGTGGATTTCATTTGTTGAAATGTTTATTGGTTGTAAATATAAAAGTTTTGGTGAACCGATAATCTAAAATGCTGAATTTTATTGTTTTTTAAAAAATTACAAGTTTTCCGATGGAATGTTTTCTAATATTTTCCGGTGAAATAACTGTGAGTTTATAAAGATAAACACCTCTGCCAATTTTTTCACCGAACGCATCGCGACCATCCCAATCGACTTCACAAGAACGGGTGCCCTCTGTATTTATTGTGCTGCTCAATGTTTTAATTATCTTTCCCGACAGGGTAAAGATATTCACATTTACTTTCAAATTCTGACCCGGGCGGTTATGTTCGAACCAAAATTGTGTATATGTGGAAAACGGATTGGGATAATTCAATACCCTGGTGATTAAAAATTCTTCATTTTTTACGACAATAAATTCCAAAATATATTCTGAAGAATTATTGAGATTGTCCCATGCTTTAATTTTCAATATATGCTTGCCCGGTTCCAATAAAGGCAATTGAAATCTCGCTACACCCTGCCCCGCATTATTCAAATCGGATTCAAAAAAGTCGTTAAGTATGAAAAACTGATTACTGTTATTATCCAACACTGCAGTTATATCATGTCCGATTGATGTTCCGGTTGTATTGATGCCAGACGAATCTTTCAATTTCACAATCAGCACCGGATTTTGATTACTGATACTTCCGTTTATAAATTTTTCATCGTTCAAAAATGCTTTTATTTCAGGTCCGTTTTTTTCATTGTTTGCAGAAGCAATATCTCCACCAATAATAAATTTTGTAAAAAATCCAGCTGCTTCTTTTACTCCGTCTTCCGCATACAAACTAATTTTACCATTGCCGTATTGAAAATTGATATCTTTTGGCATTTTAAATGAAATAGCGAATTTTCCATTTACCGTCGAATTTTTTCCTTTAAACAAAATAGCATTTTGGATGCTGAAAGTTGCTGTTATACTTGTTGCATCGTTGGCAAGTGTTGTTGCTTGCTTCAGTTTATCAAAAACGGTTGTATAAACTGTTCCGTTAAATCCAGAAAGAAGATTTCCCTGAGCATCTGTTACTTCTCCTTCCAATAATACATTTTCTGTGGCACTTAGCGTATCCATTTGCGAACTAACCCGGTTGTTGATTTTTGTAATTCTAATTTTTTGTTCCGGAATTGCAATTCGCATAGCCGGGTCGCCAAGTAAAGTGAATTTTCTATTATTAATAATATCTCCCGAAGTTTGATAGGTTAAATTTTTTGCAGCCATTATTGCTTCTCCTAAGGTTTTAAATTTATTTGAAGCATCCGGTAACAAAGCGGTTGAGAGGTAATTGTTATTTATTAATCGATTGCTGAACGAAAATACCAACCTTGTTGTAGTCATGAGTGCAATACCACCTGTGTTTGGTCTTAGCAAAAGGTTTTCTCCAATTGAATTGATTTGAGGGTTATCAAAAGGAGCAAAATCGCAGGTGGCAGTAATAAAAAGTGGAAGACGGTTGCTATTACTCCAGTTATTAATTATTTCCTGATCCAATATCACTTCCTCTGCTAATCTTTTAAATCCGCCATGCCCGGAATAATTCCAAATCAAGGTACCGTTGTAAACAGCATTATTTATTGCATCATTTGCCTGTGGATATTTACTACCACCAGAACCACTTTGCTGAGTATATGCATCCAAATAAATTTTATTGAGATTAAGAATAGAATCTGTACTTAATATCGTTGCTGAAAAAAGTTCGGTATCCTGAAAATGCAGGTTTTGATCTTCATCATCAGCAATTACAGTTATATTATTTCGCCACGGACCAAAACTTTTTTTATCGTGATAAGCCAAAACCTTATCAACAAAATTTTTTGCTTCCACTTCGTTTTTCGCCGGTACTCTTCCAATTCCAATATCAAGAATATTTGTAACTAATCCTGAATTGATGTCTTCATTGTCATCTAAAAAACCAAAGAAATCATCGGAAGTATAAGTTGCAAGCGGATCAAGTGAACTTACACTTTGATAAGCCGGGACAAAATTTGTGTTATTACTTAACCGGTCTTTATAATCATAAGAAGCATCGCCAAACAATAAGACATATTTTAATCTATTAGCTGGCTGATTTCGGTATTTGTCATAATACATTTTTATAAAATCGCGGATAGCAGTTGGGTCTGGGCTGCCACTACTAAACTCATTATAAATTTGATCAGCAGAAACTACTTTTACCCTCAAATTATTTTTTTGTTGATGAAAAGTTGCAAGTCTGCCAGCCTGAGTAAGCAATGATGAATGTGTAATGATAAGATAGTCGGTTGATGAAGTATTATGCAAATCCTGATTATTAATTCTGCCTTCGGCCCCCGGTTTATAAAATTCATTGCCATTGAAACAAATATATTCCCGCAGCCTGTTACAGCTGTTTACAAATCTGAAATTGCCATTGCTGAAATTTCCCTGAAGACTTACCGGGTTAGATGGACTCGTTATATCCCAAACCTGTAATGCTGAACTTGTATTTGCAATGATAAATTCCCCGGTATTATTATCTGCAACACTTAGCCAATCACGAAAACCCAATTGATTGATACCATTCATTGAAAGATTTCTCCGGGAAAAAAATTCAAACCAGTTTAACCAGCCTTGTGCATTGAAACTTGCAGGTACAAAACTGTAATTAACTGAAATGTTATTTTGTGAAATATTAGTTGATGCAAAATCTGTTGTTTGCTGCGCAAATAAATCATACTGACTATTGCCCGTTGGTAAAATATTTATTTGCTGCAGAGGTTGATTATTAATTTTTACATCAAACCTGCTGGATGCACCAACAGACCGGGCTATACAATTTGTAATGAGTGTTGCTTGAGTTCCCGTTGAAAGATTGGGGATCGTAAAATCAAAACTTCTGCTAAGCAATCTGCCGGGCAAGGAAGATAACTCTTCGCCATACCATTCTTTACCGCTTGCCAAAAAATTTACGGTATCCAACTCATGAAAATACCTTTCAGAAAAATTAGTGATTGTGATATTGGTAGAAAAATTATTGGTAAGGGTTTGAATTCTTTTACCTGTGCCCACAACAGTTAAAAAATAAAAACTCTTATCAGAATAAATATTTTGTTGATGACTAAACCTTTTGTTGATAGAATCTTTAGTCCATTGATCAGGTCCGTTTGCATAAAACAATAAATAATCACTACCATTAAAAATTCCATCACCCCCGTCAACTACCATCAATGCATTTTCTTCCAAATCATCTTTTGGTAAATCAGCATTTGTTTCAGACAATATTGAACCGCCATTTCCAAAAATCCGTAATGCCGTAGAGGAAAGATTTTGTGTATTTACGCCCAACGAATTCAAAAAAGGTATATCAATTTTATAAATCCCTGTTTCTTTTACCGAAATTTTAAACCAATTGCCCGCAGCTAGTACAGAATTGTTTTTATAAACCCTTTGGGCATGAATTTTTAAAACAATAACCGCAAACAGCATATAAAGAATTGCCTTTCTGTACATAAGCCTGCAAGTTTATTAAATAGTGGGAAATACCCGCATAGAAAAAAAGTATTTCTGCTTAATTGTTTTTAATTAATGTGCCTATATTCGCAAGTCGGGGGTGTATCTTTTTGATTCAAAGTGCAATATTTTATCCCGCCCGGCGTTAATTTAATTCCAATTCAAAGGTTTATGCAAAAAACTATCAACTTGAAAAACTTAGTAATCCTTTTATTCTGCGCTACCTTTCTCGCATCCTGCAAAGGAAAGAGTCTGTTTAGTAAGAAAAAAGAGAAGTCAGACGTTACCGGATGGAACTACGATGATAAAAACCGTGGTGGCTACCAGGTGGCTAAAGCAAAAGAACAAAACACCGGTCCTGGTCTTGTTTTGGTTCAGGGTGGTACATTCACCATGGGTCAAACTGAAGAAGATGTGATGAGCAATTGGGATAATATTCCAAGCCGCCAATCTGTCCCTTCTTTTTATATGGACAAAACCGAGGTTGCCAATGTTCACTATCGTGAATATTTGTACTGGTTAAACAAAGTATTTGATGTAAGTGCTGACCCAATTAATCAAAAAATTTTAGATGCAGCATTGCCCGATACATTAGTTTGGCGTAGTGAATTAAGCTACAATGAACCAATGGTTGAATATTATTTGCGTCATCCGAGTTATAATTATTATCCTGTTGTAGGTGTAAGCTGGAGACAGGCACATGATTTTTGTTTATGGAGAACAGACCGTGTCAATGAAGGAATTTTAATGGATAAAGGTTTTATTAATGCTCAGGCACATTTAAATGGACAAACTGGTGCAGGTGCAGACGGTAACTTTACAACAAAAGCATATTTATTAGGATACGATCCTCCCCCTCCTGGAAGAACAGCAACATCTAGGAAAAATAATCCACTTAAGACTGCTGCTGGTCAACCAAGAACAGTAGTAACATTGGAAGATGGTATATTATTACCAGATTACAGACTGCCAACAGAAGTTGAGTGGGAATTTGCAGCTTACGGTTTAATAGCTGAGAATCCAAGACCAAGTCGCAAAGAAGGAAAACGAGGTGAGGAATTAGCAATGAATAAACAAATTTATCCATGGTCTTCTAAAATGACGGGGCTTCGTGATTCACGTCATGGTAGCTGGCAGGGTACTTTTCTTGCAAACTTTAAACGTGGATCTGGTGACGTTGCCGGTACAGCCGGTGGTTTGAATGACCGTGCTTTTTATACATCAGAAGTAAGTTCGTTTTACCCTAACTCGTATGGCTTATATAATATGGCTGGTAATGTGAATGAGTGGGTAGATGATGTTTTCCGTCCTTTAAACGGTTTGGATAATGATGATGTAGCGGGATACCGTGGTAATAAATTTCAAACATTGTATGTAAAAGATCCAACGGCTATTGATGCAGATTCAAGATTTGAAAAAGATAGTACCGGTCGGGTGAAAATGCGGAATGTAACTGATGAAGAAAGCAAGAACAGACGTAACTATCAGCGGGGTAATGTTATCAATTATCTGGATGGTGACTCATTATCTCAGGCAAGTTATGGTTATGGCAAAACAACTTTGATAAGTGATAAGTCAAGAGTATATAAAGGAGGAAGTTGGTCAGATATGCCTTATTGGTTAAGCCCGGGTGCCCGCCGCTTTTTAGAAGAAGATCAGGCATTGAGTACATTAGGTTTCCGTTGTGCTCAGATTCGTTTGGGAAGTGCAGAGGGTAACAAACGTAAAACAGGTAACTGGTACAAAAAAAGAAATAATAAAAGATAATCCTTCAAATAAAAACAAAAACCCCCGGCATAATCATCGGGGGTTTTTTGTTTCCGGGTGTTTACATTTGCAATATGCAGATTTCTCACTTTTATAAAATTTATCAACAGTATCCATCTGTACAAACTGATACTAGAAAATTAAAGCCCGGCGATATTTTTTTTGCATTGAAAGGTGACAACTTTAATGGAAATACTTTCTCAAAACAAGCACTCGATTCCGGTGCATCTTATGCCGTAATTGATGAAGCAGCATATGAAATTCCGGGTAAAACAATTTTGGTTGATGATGTATTGAATACATTACAACAACTTGCAAAATATCACAGAGAACAATTCAACAACCTGTCCCGGCCATTCGGGATTCCGTTTATTGCTATCACAGGCAGTAATGGCAAAACAACAACTAAAGAGCTGATTCATGCTGTTCTTTCAACTACATACAAAACATATACTACTGAAGGAAATCTGAACAATCATATCGGCATCCCCCTTACAATTTTAAAAATAAAAAACGATGCTGAGATAGCAGTAATAGAAATGGGAGCTAATCATCAGAAAGAAATTGAGGGTTATTGTAATTACACATTACCAACTCATGGCTTAATCACGAATTGTGGCAAAGCACATCTTGAAGGTTTTATAAATGAAGCCGGCGTAAGAAAAGGGAAAGGAGAATTGTTTGACTACCTGCGAGCAACAAATGGGACTGCCTTTATTATGAGTGATTATGAATATTTACAAGAAATGAGTCAGGGAATTTCACAAATCATAAAATA
>JANPEU010000417.1:0-18536 GCA_031423175.1 Bacteroidota bacterium | reverse complement strand
TGCCACATCGCTGTCTATCTCTACACCTCAGTACATAGGCCCGGGATGCATTACTGTGATTTCTTTATTGAGACTATCTAATAAATTCTTTTTTAACCCATATGCCAGGTTATATTCACGTAAGGAGGAAAACAAAACCTGATTTTGTCTTTCCAATTGTATGCGCAATACATTTGCCACATCGCACCATTCCAATGTTTCTTTTAAATTATAATTCACTTCCACACCAAATGCTTCCCGAATATATTTTGGAATTAGGGTTGGCGGACCACATACAGTAACCTTTGCTCCCATTTTATTTAAAAGATAAATATTACTCATGGCTACACGGCTGTGCATTATGTCGCCAATGATGGCAACTTTTAATCCTTCCAGCTTACCAAATTTTTCTTTCATAGAAAAAGCATCGAGCAGCCCCTGCGTCGGATGTTCATTTACCCCATCACCCGCATTGATGATTGCTGCGGGAATATGTTTGGCTAAAAAATGTGGCGCCCCACTTGCACTATGCCGCATAACTACCATATCCACTTTCATTGAAAGAATATTGTTCACTGTATCAAGCAAGGTTTCTCCTTTTGCGGCAGATGAGCCTGAAATAGCAAAATTGATGGTATCTGCACTTAATCTTTTTTCTGCCAGCTCAAATGAAAATCTTGTCCGGGTTGAATTTTCATAAAATAAGTTTACAATAGTTACATCACGCAAGGATGGAACTTTTTTTACCGGACGTTGTAAAACTTCTTTGAATTGTTCTGCTGTGGAAAGAATTAATGAAATATCTTCTGGTGTGAGATCTTTAATGCCAAGCAGATTTCGTGTGGATAGTTGCATTAAAGGTCGAAGTTAATTGCTTCTTGTATAATATGCAAAAGAATTTATCATCAGGTCAATTTAAAAACCCTTCTTTGGTTTAAAGAAATTATTGAATTCCCCGGCTATCTCCGAATATATCTGCTGTTGAAGATATTTAACCAATTCCAGCTTTAAAGGAGGCTGCGCATCCTTGTTTTTTGTCAGTCTCTGTTCTTCTCTTGTTAAAAGCACTACAGGGCCATTGTAGGTTACATATTCTTTTATCCAGGTATAGTTTCCGGTAAAAATTTTGGTCATTACAATTGCCTGCAGATGATTATCCATTAGATCTGTTTTAAGAGTAAGAGTACATGGCAAACTCTTTTTAACCCGAATTACATCTGCACGAGAATTTTCTGAGCCGATTTTATGCTCCATAATCTCTATATCATGTGTTGTTTTTGAAACAGTCATAGAAGCAATCCTTGTTGTTTGCTCCAGTTTCTCATCTCCAATTTGTAAATGTTCAAAACGGATAGTCAAATTAAAATCTGAGTTATCAGTTGTACTATCTGTCCGGTGAATATAAAATTGCTTTTTAAGCTTATCCCCTCTTTTCTTAAAATCAGATTTAAGTAAATCGAAAAAATAATTTTCTGCTAAGAGTTCTTTCATTGTGCTGTCGGGAAATACGAACTGAACTGCGATATCAATTCTTTCATCAAAGTGATTCACGGTAAATACTGATTGAAAAGAAGGAATGTTAGCGAAATAAGAAAACATCAGTGCAGCAACTATAACATCTTTTGCATTTTTCATAAATGCGTTTTCATTTAATTCATCAAAGCCTTAACTTATAAAAACAACTTCGTCTCTTTCATCTTTAGTTTTCCAGAACACTTTTACTTTTTGGGTAATCATGGAATCAATTGATTTGCCAACATAATCTGGCTGAATAGGATACTGCCGGCTAAAGCGACGGTCAATCAATACACAAAGCTCTACTTTCTCAGGACGCCCAAAATCGAGTAATGCATCCAAAGCTGCCCGGATGGTTCGGCCCGTATATAAAACATCATCAATCAAAACAACTTTTTTACCTTCTATTGAAAATGGAATATCTGTTTGATTAGCATTATGCAATTCCTTCCGGATATCATCGCGATAAAAAGTAATATCTAATTTGCCATAGTGAATTTTATCAGCCGGGATTTCTTTTTTTATTTCTTCCACTATTTTGTCGGATAAAAAAATACCGCGGGGTTGCAATCCGATCAATACTGTATTTTCAAGATTAACATGCGTTTCCATTATCTGGTGTGCCAATCTTTTTATTGTAATAGCAAGCTGTTGTTCTGTAAGTATTGATTTCAAGTCTGAATTATTTATGCTAAAATAATAAAGCCCCGGTTAAAGGGCTTGATTTTTTTATTGCTCCTGTAAAAAAGGGTATTGATAATCCGTTGGTGGGTTAAAAGTTTCCTTAATTGTTCTTGCACTTAACCAACGATAAAGATTTAAAATACTTCCAGCTTTGTCATTTGTACCACTTGCTCTTGCACCTCCAAAAGGTTGTTGACCAACAACAGCACCCGTTGGTTTATCATTAATATAAAAATTACCAGCAGCATTTCTTAGTTTGTTTGTCGCCAGTTCAATCGAATTTCTATCGTTTGAAATAACGGCTCCTGTTAACGCATAAGGTGAAGTCGAATCTAACAACTCCAAAGTTTTTTCAAAACTATTGGCCGGGTAAATATAAACAGTAAGCACAGGTCCAAAAATTTCCTCGCACATGGTTACATACCTTGGATTTTTTGCTTCAATGATTGTTGGCTGAATAAAATATCCTTCTTTTTTATCGCACTTCCCTCCCACCCAAATTTCTGCTTTCTCATCTTTTTTTGCATTATCAATATAGCGTTTGATATTATCAAAACTTTTTTCATCTATTACTGCATTGATAAAATTGGTGAAATCTTCCGGGCTTCCCATTTTAAAACTCTTCACTCCCGCTATCAATTTCTTTTTTATTTCTTCTGCAAGATTGGAAGGAATATATGCTCTTGAAGCAGCCGAACATTTTTGTCCCTGAAATTCAAATGCACCTCTTAACAAGGCAGTAGCTACTACATCAGGGTCTGCACTTTTATGAGCTATTACAAAATCTTTACCCCCCGTTTCCCCAACTATTCTTGGATACGATTTATACATTGACATATTCTTTCCAATCGTTTCCCACATATTATTAAATACACCGGTACTTCCGGTAAAATGAACTCCGGCAAAATCACGATGATTGAAACAAACCCTGCCCATTGTCGGGCCATCAACATAAATTAAATTGATAACTCCATCCGGCAAACCCGCTTCTTTAAAAATACGCATCAGCATTTGGGCAGAATAAATCTGTGTGTTTGCAGGTTTCCAAACAACAACATTACCACACATGGCTGCAGATGTAGGAAGGTTGCCGGCAATTGCTGTAAAGTTGAATGGCGTGATTGCTAAAACAAAACCTTCAAGCGGACGATACTCCATTCTGTTGTGCATACCCGTACTACTTATGGGTTGTTGCTTATAAATTTCACTTAAGTAATGAACATTGAATCTTAAAAAATCGATCAACTCACATGCAGCATCGATCTCTGCCTGATAAGCATTTTTGCTTTGACCAAGCATTGTTGCTCCGTTTATATAACTACGATATTTAGTTGCCAGCAAGTCTGCAGCTTTTAAAAATATGCCGGCCCGGCTTTCCCAACTCATAGCTGCCCATGATACTTTAGCAGCCAGCGCAGCTTCTATTGCCTGGTGAACATGTTTCTCTTCGCCTGCATTGAAATGCCCAAGCGTATGAGCAATCTCATGTGGCGGATGCATAGCAATTTTATTTTTTGTACGTACTTCTTTATTGCCTATGTACATGGGTACATCTATTTGTTCACTCTTTAATAAAGCCAGTGTTGCTTTTAAAGTTTCTTTTTCTTTTGAACCGGGAGCATAACTTAGTACCGGTTCATTGACCGGCATCGGGTATGAAAAATAACCAAGATTCATATTGAAATTTTTATTTGTAATAAATATTTTCACGCAAAGGTGCAAAGATTAATACATAAGAACGCAAAGTTATTATTGCGGCTTTGCGAAAACTTTGCTTCTTTGCGTGAAAACCTAACTCTCCGCTTCTTTCTCACTCATCAAATAAGCTTTTATAAATCCATCCAGTTCACCGTCCATTACCGGTTGCACATTACCAACTTCAAAATTAGTCCGGTGATCTTTAATCATTTTATAGGGATGAAAAACATAAGAACGGATTTGTGACCCCCATTCTATTTTTTTCTTGGTGGAATTCGTTGCGTCTTTTATGGCCTGTCGTTTACGCAATTCTTCTTCATACAAGCGACTCTTTAGCATTTGCATTGCCAATTCACGATTGCCTAACTGACTTCTATCCTGCTGGCAAACGACAACGATACCCGTGGGTAAATGCGTTAACTGAACTTTTGTTTCTACTTTGTTTACATTCTGTCCGCCGGCGCCGCCACTTCGTGAGGTTTCCATTTTTACATCAGCTGGTTTTATTTCTATATTAATTGAATCATCAACCAATGGATAAACAAACACCGAAACAAAAGAAGTATGTCTTCTTGCATTACTATCAAAAGGTGAAATACGAACCAACCGATGCACTCCACTTTCTGCTTTTAAAAATCCATATGCAAATGCACCATCAAATTGATAGGTACATGTTTTTATTCCAGCACCATCACCCCATTGCCAATCAAGCTCGGTTACTTTCCATCCTTGTTTTTCGCCATACATTCTATACATACGGGCAAGCATCTCTGCCCAGTCCTGGCTTTCGGTGCCACCTGCACCCGAGTTTATTTGTAATACGGCAGGCAATTCATCTTCGGGTTCATTCAATGTAGCTTTGAACTCAGCCTCATCAAGCATAGCAATCGCTTTATCATAAGCCTGCTTTGTTTCTTCTTCTGTAGCATCACCTGCTTTCCAGAATTCAAAAAGCACGGCAAAATCTTCCACTGACGATTCAGTAGTCTCATAAAGTTTTACCCAGTACTCATTTACTTTAGCATTCTTGAGAATTTCGGTAGCTCTTTTGTTGTCCTCCCAAAATCCGGGACTTAACGAAAGCTGCTTGTCTTCTTCAATTTTATATCGTCGGTTATCGACGTCAAAGAAACCTCCTTACCCCGGCAGAGCGGGACCGCATATCCTGTAATTTTTCGATTGTCATAGGGTGCAAATGTAAAGGAAATGTATGAGGATTATGTACCAAGCTGAAGTGCTACTTTGATCGTCTGTTGCGCCTGCCTGCACGAAGCCGTTTCGGCGAAGGCAGGTCGCACACTTCAGCGTTCTGTTCGCTGCTGAGCATTGTCCATTTTAATATTGAAAATGAATTAAATTTGAAATAAGCAGTTGCGGCAATGTAAATGTCATGTGCAATGCTAACTGTTACTCCAACTGTCTGTGCTTAGTGGGAAACTTTATTGCTTTTCAAACCAATTTATGACACCTAAAATATTATCTTTAACCAATGAATAGAGACAAAATTTTATCAGCCCTTCAGAAAGAAGTTGAGGGATATAATAAAATTGTCGCAACCAACAAAGGAGATTGGATTGTAAAGGGATTCATTGACATTTACAAGAATATCTACACAATTTCCATTGATACCAAAGTTGTTTCTAAAGTCATTGAGTTGCTTCTAATTCCAGCATTTGAAACCTTTGCAAAGAAATATGACCTGACACTTGAACTTCCACCACAACAGAATTTTTATCCTGACCTGACTTTCATTTCAAATAAATCAGGTGAAAGATTTGCAGTTGACATCAAGAGCACTTTCAAAGATGATGACAACAAAATTAAAAGCATGACATTGGGTGCTTTCACTGGATATTTTCGTAACAGAGCGAGCACAAAAAACACAAAATATCCTTATGGAGAATATTCGGGACATTTTGTTTTAGGTGTTATTTATTCCCAAGTTTCTGAAAATCCAAATGAGAAAACAATTTACTCTTTGGATGAATTGGATAAAATCGAATCTGTGATAAGGGATTTCAAATTTTTTGTTCACCCAAAATATAAAATCGCATCTGCAAGCCCTGGAAGTGGCAACACAAAAAATATCGGCTCAACAAACAGCCTTGACAAATTGATTAACGGCAAAGGTGTATTTGCTGAATTAGGCGAAGAAGTTTATGATGATTATTGGATGTATTACTTGACAAATGATATGGCGAAAGCATTGGAAATTCCAAGACCATACACAAACTTGAAAACTTATTTAGAATACAAAGAGAGAGGGATTAATATTCTTGAAAAGCATAAATCTGAAATCATAAAACTTAGTGAAGAAGAAGACAGTTCAACTGAAAACGAAGATAGCAATGGAGAATAAAAAAATAATAGTTCCGCCAATAAAAAGTCAAGGCATCAAAACAAAACTTGTTCCTTGGATAATGGATGTTGCAAAGATTGCACAACCCAAAGGCAAATGGATTGAGCCATTCTTAGGAACAGGTGTGGTTGCTTTTAATTCAAGATTTAAGCAAGCAATTCTCAACGACACCAATCCACACATCATAAATTTTTACAAAAGAATTCAAGACGGAACAATTACCCCTACACTTGTAAAAAAATATCTTGAACAAGCTGATGAAAAACTTTCGTCAGCAGACGAAAACGGTTATGTTTATTTCAGAGAAGTTCGTGACAGGTTCAACAAAGAATTTGCACCGCTTGATTTACTTTTTCTTTCAAGAGCAGGTTTTAACGGAATGATGCGTTTCGGTGGAAAAGGAAATTGGAACATCCCGTTTTGTAAAAAACCAAATCGCTTTGCTCAATCCTACACAACTAAAATTGTAAATCAAGTTGCGAATGTGAAAGCAGTTATCAATAACAACTGGACTTTCACAAATAAAAGTTTTGCGGACATCATTCCATTAGCAACAAAAGACGACATCATTTATTGCGACCCACCCTACTACGGTAGATATGTTGACTATTACAATGGCTGGACTGAACAAGACGAAGAACTTTTATTTCATTTGCTTTCTGAAACGAAAGCAAAATTTATTCTTTCAACTTGGCATCATAACGACTGGAGAGCAAACGATATGATTGAAAAATTTTGGAACAAATTCAACATCGTAACCAAAGACCATTTTTATCATTCAGGGGGTAACATAGAAAACCGCAGGACAATTGTTGAGGCCCTTGTTTGCAATTTTGAATTGGACAACATTAATAAGCACAATCACGGACTGAAACAGAAAACGAAAGTTGAACAAATGGAGCTTCTCTTAATTTCCAGCTGATTCTCACACCCGGCCCCCCGTTCTCCTGAGTGTTCTCTGCCAGTAATAATTTTAAGATCTTTAGGAAAGTTGTCATGAGTTTCCCGAAATCATCGGGACAGGTGCAACTCATGACTGAAAAGCAAATTATAAAACAACCCTGTAACACAGCAACTCCATCCCTAACACATATCATCGCAATGAGACCCGCCTGAGAGCTACATGAATTTTAAAATAAATCGGAGTGAGTTCCAGTTCTTATTAATATCAGGGTATTGCTGTTCACATTTATTCTCCAGATCAATAACCAATCCGGTTGTATATGGCACTCCCAGCAATCTTTATACTCACCGGTAAGTTTATGGGGTTTATAAGTGGAAGACAATTGTGTTCCGTTGGCGATTAAACTGATTACATACTGTATCTGAGTTTCTTTACGTCCTCTTTTGACAGCAAGTTTGTAATCCTTCTTAAACCTGCCTGTATATTCAATGTTATACATTATTTTTTGAGATCGGTAAATAACTGTTTCAGTGAGCCTGCTTTGCGGGTTTTACCATTTCTTGCATCGTTGATTGCCTTCTTTGTTACGGCATTGGGATCATCGAGAATTTTAGCAAAAGGAAGTGTCTCAATCAACTCAACAAATTTCTTTGCCTGGCGGGTTTTTGTATCAATAGTTATATAAGTCATTGTTATTGCGGTTTAGGAAACAAAAGTAATTAAAATTTTACACCTTATTCTACTTCCCAGCCGAGTCACACAGCCCGGCCTGTGTGCAGAGTGGACCCGGCGCAAATTATAAAACAACCCTGTAACACAGCAACTCCATCCCTAACACATATCATCGCAGTGAGATCCGACTATGAACAACATTCTTTAATATTTTTTCCTCTTCGGTCCTATCCTCGTATCATACATATTCAGCACAATTACTTTCTTTCCTTTTATTTTATAGTAAAGCCTGTTGTGGCGGGTAATAAATACAGACCTGACAGCTTCTATTTTTCCAGAAGAAATTCCTGTTAAAGGTTGCCCGGATAATTGCTGAATACGGTAGTCAATTTTTTTGAGAAAGGCGGCGGCTACTTTGTGTGACCATTCCTGTTCAAGGTAAGCAAGCAGTTTTATAAGCTTATTGGTAAAGCGTTTTTTGAAAATTATTTGGTACGCCATTTATCTGTAGCCTTATTGAATTCACTTAAAGTCATAGTATCTTTTTCATCCGGCTCTGCAGCAAGTTGTTCCAGTTCCTTTAGCTGCTCATCAGAAAGGCTATCGGTAACATCAACATCCTTAGAAGTTTTATAAAAGGCTATATCTTCTTTTACCATTGACAACAACCCCTCATCATTTGTTTCGTCAATCAGTTTGGTTAGTTCTTTTTTTAATTTATCAATAGCCATAAAAAGTGTTTACTCAAATTTACTTCTTTTCTCCAAACCCAGCAACAACCTGGAATCCCGGTAGTCGCTCAGTTTGAATTTATTTTAAAATCATCAATCCGCCGGAGTCTTGTCATTCCGAGCCGAAATAAATGATTCATTAAATTTAATGACTCTCAGCGAGGAATCTCATACAGCTATTACAGTTTGAGATTCCTCAACTATTTTTTCCTATTACAGGTTGTATCTTAAATTCACCGTTTTCGGAATGACAAGACTCTGATAGTTCGTCCAAAGGACTCCTTCGGAGAAATTTCAAACAAACCCATTACCTAATCGGGTTGCTAATTATTTTTCTCTGCAAAAGCCTTAAATTAGTATCTTCTTTACTTCATCATTAAAAAAAATACCATGAATACTTCACGCAGAAATTTTATAAAAAATACCGGCATACTGGTTACAGCATCATCTTTATTTTCTGATAAATTTTTTGAAGCTACAAAAAAAAAGGAACTGATCGGCATTCAACTCTATTCCGTTCGTGATGATATGAAACGGGATCCGCTTGGAACTTTAAAACAACTGGCGGCAATGGGTTATAAAAATGTGGAGCATGCCGACTATATTGATAGAAAGTTTTATGGGTACCCGGCTGCTGAATTTAAAAAAATATTAAATGATCTTGGGCTAAAAATGCCAAGCGGACATACAGTAATGAGTCCGAAACATTGGGATGATGCAAAAAAAGATTTTACTGATAGCTGGAACTACACAGTAGAAGATGCTGCCATTTTGGAACAACAATTTGTTATCAGCCCTTCAATGACTTCAGATGCAAGAAAAAATTATGATGAACTTTTAAAGTTTATGGAAGTATTTAATAAGAGTGGCGAGCTCTGTCAAAAATCAGGAATGAAATTCGGTTATCACAATCATGATTTTGAATTCAGTGAAAAATTAAATGGCGAAACACTTTATGATATTATTCTAAAAAATACAGATGGAAAACTGGTGATGCAGCAATTGGATATTGGCAATCTTTATAATGGGGGTGCAAAAGCAATTGACTGGGTAAAAAAATATCCCGGTCGTTTTGAATCACTTCATGTGAAAGATGAAATTGTTGCAACTGATGGTAATGAAAAATATGAAAGTACTATTCTTGGCACCGGCATTGTGAATGTAAAAGAAGTGATTGACATGGTAAGAAAGAATTCTAAAAATGTTCATTACATCATTGAGCAGGAATCTTATCAGGGTAAGACACCGCTTGATTGTGCCAGAGAAGATTTAGTAATTATGAAAAAATGGGGATACTAAGTTTTTTTTTGCCGACTCTCCTTATCTACGTCATATAATTATATATAAAATTTTTTGTTGTTGCTCTACAGATCAACAATAACAGGTTATCATTTCCTTGAAACTCTTAAATCAATATTTTCATTTCATTGCAACTTAACAACAGAAGGTGCTATACCAAGTGCTTTATTTCCGGACACTAAATTATTTCCAGCAGAACTGATCTTTCCCGGTCCCTGCAAAGCCGTGTTATTATTCGTAATTGTATTCCCGGATAAATGAATCGTTGCTCCTGTTTGTATAACTATCCCGGTATTGCAACCGGAAATAACTGAACTACTCACCGTTGCCTGGCCGCTGAGTAAATTAATCCCTGCATTATTTATGGTTTGGAACCGGCATCCATCTATCACTACAGAACCAGCAGGAATCACAATGCTGATTGCATCATTCGCATTGTGAATGGTTACATTGTTTAAAATCACATCCGACATTGCAGTTGAATTGATATCAATTCCATTACCAGAGAAATTGGAAAGAATACAATTCTCAACATGTAATTTTTTGACAGCGATTACCCGGATGCCATTAGTACCCATTATAGTGCCTGTTCCGTTAACCGAAAAATTCCTGATCGTAACTAATCCATCCGGAGCATTAATAATAAATCCGTTGGTTGCGCTTGACAAAATTGAACCAATAACGCCACCACCATCTATGGTGATTGATTTAGTTATTGTAACTGCGCCAAATCCGCCCGGGTCAAGAATATTGATTTCTCCGCCTGTAGCAGTTTTACTAATAGCTCCGGCAATTGTTTTACAAGGTGCTGTGCGACTGCAGGGATTCACATCATCACCTACACCCGATACCCATGTCCGAGTTGCCTGTGAAAAAGTTTGAGTGAAAGACAAGACCAGAAAGGAAAACAACAGCAGAATAAATCTCTTTTTCATAATAATTATTTTTTATGAAGTTATTATTTTTTATTGAGGGTTAATGCTTATTTTCATTCCCATATCCTCACACAACCACAATCAAATATTTAAAACATAAATTTATACTTTATGAAAAGCTTGCACTCAATTTGTATTTTAATCTTTTTTTTCTGTTTTCTTTTTACACACTCTACTCCGGTGCAGGCACAAAAGAAATTTCAACACGATAGTGCGTATTATGAAACTTTCCCTGAAAAAATAAATGTTCGCCTTTATTTATCTCAAAAATATGTACACCTCAATTTTCCTGAAACCGGAAATACGAATGGAATTGAATACAAAGCAAACCCAAAATTAAATTTAGGTGTTGGTTTTTCTGTGAAAGGTTTTTCGCTAAATATATTTAACGGGTTTAGTTTTTTAAATAAAAGTAAAGAAGCAAAAGGCAAAACAAAAGGCCTCAATCTGCAGTTGCATTTGTATCCTAAAAAATGGACTATTGATTTATTGGTTGAACTACCAAAAGGATTTCACCTGGAACCAAAAGGCTTAGCAGGAGCTGGTGCAAACAATTATTATTACAGGGCCGATATTCAATCCAGTGTTATTGGTCTTTCAGCCTATTATATTCCGAATAAAGAAAAATTCTCTTACCGTGCAGCCATTTTACAAACAGAATGGCAAAAAAAATCAGCCGGTTCTTTTTTATATGGTGGCGAAGTTTATCGGGGACAAATAACCGGTGACAGTGCATTAATTCCTAAATTACTTTCAAACGGAATTCCGCAGGCTGCTGTTACTAAATTGCATTTCTTCAGTTTTGGACCTGGTGCTGGTTATGGTCATACATTCGTGATAGATAAACATTTTTATATTACCGGATCTGCAGTCGCAAACCTCGATGTGAATATTACTTCAGAAGAAGGAGCTACAAAGAAAAATAAAGTTTCACTTAATACGAGTCAGGTATTTAAAGCAGCATTAGGATATAACAGCCGTACCTGGAATGTAAGTGCCAATTGGCTAGGAAATGGAATAAGGGTAAAAGGTGCATTATCAACAAAGAATTATTTTCTCCCTTCCGGAAATGTTCGATTAGTGATTGCCCGGAAATTTAATTTGCATAAACATCATAGCAGTTAATTATTCAGTTAGCAGACATTTTTTTTATTTTTTTTAATGATGTGCATTATTACTGAAAGCAAAATCATGCAACTCATTTAAATGGTGATTGAGAAGCATGGCTATCTGTTAATTCTTATATTTAATCATTACTCCATATATTTTCTTACTTTTAGTATATAAGTATTCCCAAATACTAAGAATTCGTCTCCTTTTTAACTATCTGTTTCGGTGATTTAAAAATTTGTGCTTCTGCTTTTTTAATCCCCCTTATTAATACCGGTTCTGCATTTTTTAAAAATAAGAATAGACTTCTGAAATTAGTTTAAGATTATTTATAATTGAAACGAACCAATATGCCACACCAAACTCTCCAACCTGTAGCAGTGCAGGAACGCATCCAGACAATTGACATTATAAGAGGCTTTGCACTTTTTGGAATTCTTATTATCAATTTTTCAAATGACCTTCCATGGCCAGACGCTCCATCGGACGGTTGGAATAGTATAAAAGATCAAATCGTATTCTGGCCAGTCGAGTTATTCATGTTACATAAATTCGTTGCAATTTTTGGTTTTCTTTTTGGATTGGGCTTCTCCATACAAATGTTGCGGGCAGAGGCAAGTGGCCGACCTTTTGTTGCTATTTACTTGCGTCGTCTTATTATCCTTTACCTGATCGGTGTTGTTCATCAAATCCTTACTCAGGGAGATGTGCTTCATGATTATGCTATAGTAGGCATTTTTCTCCTTTTAGTACGCAAACTGAATCCTAAACTTTTAATTCTGTTGGCCCTTATTTTTATTATTGGCCCATGGGTTAGAAATACAATTCTTAGTAAGGATAGAGAATCGGAACAATTTAATAGCGACCGTAAGAAAGTCGCATTAACCAATACTATCCTTGATACTTATATCGGCGTTTATGAAATTGAACCCGGCCGAAGGATTATTTTAACAAGGGAAGGAAATAATCTAATTGCAGAGGGTCGAAACGGCAGAGTTCCCTGGTTTGAGTTTGCTGAGTCAGATACCGAGTTCTTTAGTCGGTCTGCTAATTCGCGACAATCAATAGTAAAAGATTCATCAGGTATGGTAAAGGGTTTCCATATACATAGAGATAACGAAAAGAATTTATTTTTCGGAAAAATAAATATGGATATACAGCAGGCAAAAAGAGAAATGTTTATTCAAAAAGCTGTTTTAAGACCACGACAGCTCGTCAATCAAACCGGAACATTTAAAGAGATCATTACCAGCAATGCAAAAGATTTTTGGCAGGAACTTAAGAATTGGTCATTTAAAAATTTCTTCTGGGGTTATCACCTACATTCAATTTTCCCTTTTTTTTTATTAGGTTTATTTGCTGGCAGGCGGCAAATTTTTCAGAATATTTCAATGAATCGTAATTTTTTACTAAAAGTAATGCAATGGGGATTGGCAATTGGTCTTGTTACTGTATCGATCGCTTTTGGATTTGAAGTCTGGGAATATATTAATGGTTCAAACACACAATCTTTTTCTTACATTACCCTTTCCATATTAACATTATTTGAATTTTTTGGCGCCTTGATCCTGGCATTGGGATATATTGCTGTATTGACATTACTTATCGAGAACGAAACGTGGAAAAAAAGACTTTCTTTTTTAGCACCAGTTGGTCGCATGGCACTTACTAATTATTTGCTCCATTCTGTAGCCTTTGCCATCGCTTTTCTTGGCTATGGATTTGGTTTATTTGGTAAGGTTGGCCCGTTTTGGGGGTTGATGATCGCTATTCCTGTTTTTATTTTTCAAATTTTTGCCAGCCGATGGTGGTTACGACGTTTTCGATTTGGTCCTGTAGAATGGCTCTGGCGTTCGCTTACTTATTTAAAGTTTCAACCGATGCGATTGAAGACAGCAGATAAAAAAAAAGTTACTTAAGAATAAATTAGATTTATAACTGAAACAAACCAACATGCAACACCAAACTCTACAGCCTGTAGCAGTACAGGAACGCATCCAGAAGCTTGACATTATCCGGGGCATAGCACTGTTCGGAATAATGACTATCAATTTTACAGTAGATCATGGCCCTACAGAACCTTGGGCGGGTTGGACAGGATTTGCCGACCAACTTGTGTACTGGCCCATTGCTTTTTTTATGAATGATAAATTCATGGCTATGTTTTGTTTTCTTTTTGGCCTTGGTTTTTCCATCCAGATGCTGAGAGCAAAAGCAAACAACTCTCCTTTTGTATTTGTATATATGCGCCGGCTTATTGTTCTTTATCTTATTGGCGCTGCCCACCAGATTCTTACGCGTGGCGACATTATTCATACTTATGCCATGGTTGGTGTGGTTTTATTAATTCTTCATCTCCTGCTTCAAAAACTGCCACGGATAATTTTACCAATATTGGCACTTCTTTGTTTTTTATTTCCATGGTCAAGAGATACATTTTATATAAAAGGCCCTGAACCCAAACAATATAATACCGAAAGAAAAATTGTAAACGTAGATAGCAAGGTGCTTGAATCTTATGTTGGCGTTTATGAAATTGATTCAGCAAGAAGGATCGTTATCACCCGTAATGGTGATAAACTTTATGGCGATGCAAGAAGCGGAAAAAACCGCTGGTATGCCGAAACAGAAATAGATTTTTTCCTCCGTTTTGTAAATTACCAACAAACATTTGAAAAAGATTCTGCCGGAAATGTAACCGGTATACAATTGCACATGGATGGCAGGGAAGGCTATGCAAAAAAAATAGAAATGGATTCCAAGCAAGCATCAAAGGCAATTGCAGACCTGAGAGATAAAACTATGGACGAGCAAAGAATTGCCACTACTGATGCACAGGAAAAAATTACTTACAAACAATTTGTAATTGGAAATGCAAGGCAGTTTTGGAATAATCTGAAAAACTGGAATTGGAAAAATTTTTTTCTTGGAAATATGAACGACATATTACCGCTGTTCTTACTGGGTTTATATTTTGGCCGCAGGAAAATATTTTATGATTTCCCTGCTAACCAGAAGTTTTTACAACATGTAACCAGGTGGGGATTATTTATCGGTTGGTCATGTCTTGGTATTTCCCTTGGGTTTGATGCCTGGGATTTTTTCAAAAATGTAAAACGTGAATCTTACCCGTTCATGTCAAGACAGTTATTAAATTTCGCCTGGAATTTTGGGGTTATTGTAATTGCATTAGCCTATGTTTCAGGATTTACATTACTACTCGAAAAGATAGACTGGAAAAAAAGATTTTCCTTCTTTGGGCCTGTTGGCAGAATGGGACTAACTAATTATTTATTACAGGCAGTTGCAACTACAATAACATTTGATGGATTTGCTTTTGCTCTCAATGGAAATATTGGCCCCTTTCTCCGGCTACTTATTGCTCTGTCGGTTTTCATACTCATGGTTTTTATAAGCCGTTGGTGGTTCAGGCATTTCCGCATTGGTCCGGCTGAATGGCTATGGCGTTCGCTAACGTATTTAAAATTTCAAACCATGAGGATAAAGAAAGAAGATAAATCGGAAGCACTCAACTAAATATTTATAAAATGAAAAAGATAATCATCACCGGAATCATTTTGACAACATGTACATTATTTGCCAATGCACAAACAGTTGATGAAATCATCAACAAACATATCACCGCAATGGGTGGTAAAGAAAAAATGATGTCGCTGAAATCAGTAAAAATGACGGCAATAGCCATGGGAAATCAGGGAGGCGAGTCAAATCTTTTGGTATTCAAAAAACATCTTGTTGGCTTTCGCCAGGAACAAAAAGTTAATGGGGTAACAGGTATAAGGATTTTAACACCTAAAAAAGGTTGGAGATTTAATTCAACTGATAAAATTCCCAAAGACATGCAGGAGGATGATTTTCAGGCAGGCAAAAATCTATTAGACTTACATGGGCCATTTATCAATTACAAAGAAAAAGGAATAAAAATAGAATCAGCAGGAAAAGTAACGCTTGATGGTACAGCTTGCTATAAACTGAAAGTGACTTTTAAAGATGGCGTTGAATTAAACTACTATATTGATACGAAAACAAACTTCATTTATAAAATAAGTTATAAAACAACTTATGCCTACACACTTACCAACTATAAAAAAAATGCTGATGGGTTTTGGTTTCCGCATAGCACCCAAAATATAAGAGGTGGCACAGCCAGTTACCAGAAGATTGAAACAAACATTTCTATTGATAACAAAATATTTGAAGTGGATGAAGGCGTGTTTTAAATAATCTAAAATACAAATTAAATGAAAAAGATAATTACCTCCGGAATCTTTGCAACAGCATTAACACTGTTTACTCAAGCTCAAACAGTTGATGAAATTATCAACAAACACATTGCTGCGATGGGTGGAAAAGAAAAAATGATATCACTTAAAACAGTAAAGATGACCGGAACTGCCACTAGTTCGCAGGGCCCTGAGATAAGTTATACTTTCATAAAAAAGCATTTGACAGGATTACGAATAGATAATAGTGCAAATGGTGCCAAAAGTTGGTCGGTAGTAACACTAAAAAATGGATGGGCACAGGGGCCGGGACAAACTTCACCTCAAAAAATGCAGGAAGCCGGATTAAGGTTTGCCTTAACCCATATCGATTTGCAGGGGCCTTTTCTTAATTATAAAGAAAAAGGTTCCAAAATAGAACTAGCAGGAAAAGAAAAAATCAACGGAACAGAATGTTACAATCTTAAAGTAATAAATAAATCCGGCGATGTATTGAATTATTTTGTTGATACAAAATCATACCGAATAATTAAGAAAACTCTTAAAGAGGGTTTCACCATCTATGCCGATTACAAACAGAATGCTGATGGATTCTGGTTTGCATATACGGAACTCTCAAGAAACGGAGGCAAAAAAACGATTTCAAAAATTGAAACCAATATCTCTGTTGACAACAAAATTTTTGAAGTAGATGAGGGTGTGTTTTGAAACAGCTCTAAGTGTAATCTATGTGCCTATGATTCTACTGTGGTGAGAAAAATTTTACCACATAGACACAATAGAAACATAGAAAGCACATATCATTATAAACAGATTGTCTTAAAATTTTAAAATAAATAAAATGAAAAAGTTGTTCATCACCGGAATCTTTACAACAGCATTATCAATGTTTACACAAGCACAAACAGTGGACGAAATCATCAACAAACATATTGCCGCCATGGGAGGTAAAGAAAAACTGACGGCATTGAAAACGATGAAGACGACCAGCACAAATCTTAATCCCCAGGGCATAAATGTTGAAATTGTTACAACCCAAAAACATATGGTTGGTATTCGTATTGACCGCAACAGAAACGGCGCAAAAAGTTTCACGGTAATCACTCCCAAAAAAGGTTGGGTAGCAGCATTTGGAGAAGCAACGCCCAAAGAAATGCCCGAAGAACAGTTTAAAAATGCAAAAGAACGTCTGGATATTCAGAGCATTTTTTTAAATTATAAAGAGAAAGGAACAAAAATAGAATTGGCAGGTAAAGAAAAAGTAGAAGGCTCGGAGTGTTTCAACCTTAAAGTAACAAATAAGAACGGCCTTATTACAAATTACTTTTTTGACACCAAAACTTACCGCATAAGCAAAAGTAGCAGAGGGGAAATATCTAATCTTTTTTTAAACTATAAACAAAATACAGAAGGATATTGGTCTGCTTATACATACAAACAATCAAATGGCGCAGTTCAAACTATTACAAAAATTGAAACCAATATTCCTGTTGATGATAAAATATTCCAGGTGGATGAAGGTGTATTTTAATTTAAAATCTCACTTATCTTTAAAAAAACTTCACTATGCCAAAATTGATGCTTCTGCTCACTGCATTGTTTGTCTTTTCCTTTTCCCCTTTCAATGCTCAAAGCCAGTCAAAATATAACGATGAAATAAAACAAGCCGCCACTACTTTTGTTAATGCGCTTAATCCTTTGCAAAAGAAATCAGCGCTGCTTGCTTTTACTGATACAGCAAGAATAAAATGGAATAACCTGCCAGTTGGTTTAAGAGCAAGAGCCGGTATTAATATTGGTAGTATGAGTGAGGAACAACGGAAATTGCTTCACCGTATTCTTTCCGTTTCACTCAGCTCCCAGGGTTATCTGAAAGCTGCCAGCATTTTCCACCTGGATAACCTGCTCAACATGTATTATGATAGTTTGTTTTTTAAAAATAAAATTGATTCCACACGAAACAGAATGATGCAAAACCTGAAATGGTCGCACCAGAATTATTATCTCGCATTTTTTGGTTTGCCAACCGATACTGTGTGGGGTTATAAAATTGAAGGGCATCATCTTTCTCTCAATTTCAGTTTTGTAAAAGATAAACTTTCTGTTACACCCTTTTTTATTGGTACTGATCCGGCAGAATATCCAAATACAGAATATGCCGGATGGCGGGTGCTTGGGCAGGAAGAAGATCTTGGTATCAAACTCATACATTTATTATCTGCAGAGCAACAGAAAAAAGCAACAATGAGTAAAGATGTTCCCAGAGATATTATAACAGGTGCAGAAACAGGCATTCGCCTGGTTGACTATTGGGGCATCAAAGGGTCAGAACTAACAAAAGAACAGCAGGCAATTTTGCAAAATATTATCCGTGAGTTTGTTTTTAATATGGAATATGAAAAAGCT
>JANPEU010000416.1:0-7344 GCA_031423175.1 Bacteroidota bacterium | reverse complement strand
TATGGAAAAGATGGAAAATAAATTTGGCTTTGAAATAGAAATTGAAAAACATATCAAACCCGGAAGCGGTATTGGCTCCAGTGCAGCAAGTGCAGCTGGTGCAGCCTTTGCTGCAAATGAATTGCTGAAAAATATTTTTACCAAAGAAGAAATGGTACAGCATGCAATGAATGGTGAAAAATTGGCAAGTGGTGTAAAACATGCAGATAATATTGCACCCGCTATTTATGGTGGCATAACTTTAATTCGTTCTATTCATCCACTGGATATTGTAAATATAGATTCACCGCCACTGCATGTTACCGTTGTACATCCGCAAATAGAAGTAAGAACATCTGATGCAAGACAAATTTTAAAACAACAGGTACAGTTGAAAGATGCTATTCGCCAATGGGGAAATGTCGGTGGGCTGGTTGCGGGATTTATGAAAAGCGATTATGATTTAATTGGACGTAGCCTTGAAGATGTTATAATCGAACCCGTTCGTAGTATTCTTATTCCCGGGTTTGATGAAGTAAAAAGAAAATGTATAGAAGCCGGTGCATTAGGCGGTGGTATTTCCGGCAGCGGTCCTTCTATTTTTATGCTAAGTAAAGATGAAACAACCGCAAAGGATGTGGAAGCTGTAATGATAGAAGTATTTCAGAAAATCGGAATTGATTTTAATACATATGTTACAACCATTAATAAAAAAGGGATAACCACCCTGACCCCTGGAGAGGGAGCTTAAAACCGGCTGTCATTTAATAATTCATTTAGTTCTTTATTCGTTTTTTAACCACAGAGTTACACAAAGAAGAAAGCACAGAGTTCACAGAGAAACTCTGTGTCCACTCTGTGAATACCTCAGTGCCCTCTGTGGTTTAACTAAAACAAAATTTAAACAATCACCTATTTTTCGGGATGCAAAAAAATTCTTCTCAGAAGCGGAGGTAGCAGATATGAAATTCTATAGTCTAAATAAAAAATCACCAGTAGTAAATTTTAGGGAAGCAACTATTCTCGGACAGGCGCCGGATAAAGGATTATACTTTCCGGATCATATCCCTGTTTTTGATCAATCTTTTTTTAAAAACATCAATAACATAAGTAATGAAGAAATTGCTTTTCAGGTTATTCATCCGTATGTAGCCGAAACTATTCCGGAAACCGTATTAAAAAATATTGTTGCTGAAACAATCAACTTTCCAATTCCATTAGTTAAAGTAAATGATAAAATTTCTTCGCTTGAATTATTTCATGGACCAACCCTTGCTTTCAAGGATGTGGGAGCAAGATTTATGAGCCGATGTCTTGGTTATTTTTCAAAAGACAGTACAGATAAAGTAACTGTATTGGTCGCTACCAGTGGTGATACGGGTGGAGCTGTAGCAAATGGATTTTATGATGTGGATGGTGTGGAAGTAGTTATACTTTATCCATCCGGCAAAGTGAGCCTGGTACAGGAAAAACAACTGACAACCTTAGGAAAAAATATTCAGGCATTAGAAGTTGAAGGAAGTTTTGATGATTGCCAAACGATGGTTAAGAAGGCATTCACGGATAATGAATTAATTAAAAAATTATTTCTTACTTCTGCAAATTCTATCAACGTTGCAAGATGGTTGCCACAACAGTTTTATTATTTCTTTGCCTATAAACAATGGGTTAGTTCTCCGACACATGGCGGAGTTAAGGATAATCCACCTGTAATATCAGTACCTAGTGGAAATTTTGGAAATATCTGCGCAGGAATGCTGGCGCATATCAGCGGATTACCTGTAAAGCATTTTATAGCTGCCTGTAATGCCAATGACATAATTCCAAAATATATGCAATCGCAAAACTATCAACCGCAAAATTCAGTTGCCACTCTATCCAATGCAATGGATGTTGGCAACCCAAGCAATTTTATACGCATACTGGAATTATTCAATAATGAATTCTTATCATTAAAAGAAAAACTCAGTAGTGTAAGTGTTTCGGATGATGAAACAAAAACAACAATTAAATCAGTTAAGCAAGCTTTCAATTATTTACTAGATCCGCATGGTGCAGTTGGCTATCTGGCTTTAGATAAATATTTGAATGAGCATCCAAATCAAAAAGGCTTTTTTATAGAAACTGCACATCCTGTAAAATTTTATGATGTTGTGGAACCGGTAATTGAAGAAAAAATTTCTTTACCAGCATCCGTAAAAGAGATTATGAATAAAGAAAAATATGCAATTAAAATAAAAGCTGATTATAGTTTACTGAAAGAATTTCTATTACTTTAGTTTTACAGTTTGCAAATTATTTTGAACCATTAATCTCACGGAGTCTTGTCTTACCGAGCGGTACTATTATAAGCATTCAAACTTTAAGAATCTTAGCGAGGTATCTCAAACGGTTTAAAACAGTTTGAGATACCTCAACTATCTTTCCCTATATTTAAATGAGTTTTATATTAACCGTTTCGGTATGACAAAACTCCAATTGTTTAAAAAATTAAACAAAGACACTACATCTTTTAAATACAAATCAAAGTTTACCGAACAAATTTTCTGCATTTACCGATGTAATGTCTGCAACTTCTTCCAAACTTATTTTTTTTACCTCGGCCATTTTTTGCGCAATAAATTTTATATAACTGCATTCATTTCTTTTACCACGAAAAGGAACAGGGGTTAAATACGGAGCATCTGTTTCCAGAACTAAATGTTTCATATCGATTTGCTCTATCACTTTATCCAGGCCGGAATTTTTATATGTTAATACCCCCCCGATACCAAGATAGAAACCCATTTCAATAATTTCATTTGCCTGCACAAGACTTCCGGAAAAACAATGAAACACTCCTTTCAATTTTCCATTTTGGCGCAGCCTGACTACTTCAACACATTGATCAATTGAATTGCGTGAATGAATAACAATTGGCAGATTAAATTCCAAACCCCATTCAATTTGCTTGTGAAATGCTTCAAACTGTTCTTTTATAAAAGTCTTATCCCAATAAAAATCCAGGCCTATCTCGCCAACTGCAATAAATTTTCTTTGAGTCAGATATTTTTTTACAATAGCTAGTTCATCCATGAAGTTTTCTTTTACAGAGCATGGGTGGAGACCCATCATTGCAATACATTGATCATGATTAAGATTTTCTGATTCAATCACCTTTTCATGAGTTATGGAATCAATAGCAGGCATTAGAATTTTAGTTACCCCTTCCATTTCCGCCCTTTTTAGCATTTCACTTCTATCCTGATCAAAATCATCTAAGTAAATGTGGGAATGGGTATCGGTAATCTGCATCGTAATTATTAATTTTGAGAACAAATCTGAGGAAAAAAACCAAGAAACCGTTAAACTTAATCTAATAAAGGCCATCCTAAACCCGTTATTAGAATACTAATTCTTAAATCAATTTATATGAAACTAAGATTCAATATTATCCAACTTTCCCTGATTGCCTTTACATTTCTGGCAATCAGCTTTTTAGCTTGTAATAAAGAAGGAAGTAGCGAAGGAACTCCTGCTCAGGAAGAAGCAGCAACAGTTGCAAGTAGCGAATCGGATGCAGAAGCCGATATTTTATTTAATGGACTATTTGACGATGTGATGGGCGTAAGTGATGAGGTCGGACTTGCAGGTACTGGTATTTTTGGTAAAACGATGCAGGTAAACAGTGATGGTACTTCGAGTACTGCCCGTATTACAGCCTGCCCCGACGTAACAGTTGTTTTATTAAATTCTCCTGCACTTTTCCCAAAGAAAGTAATATTAGATTTTGGCTCAGGTTGTACCGGCCGTGACGGACATCATCGCCGTGGAAAAATTATAAATGTTTATACCAATCGACTTATTATTCCCGGAGCTATGGCTACCACTACTTTTGATGGATTTTATTTTGATACTATAAAAGTGGAAGGCACTCATAAAATCACCAATACTGCCGAAGTAAATGCATTGGCGAAAAAATGGAAAGTAGAAGTAATCGGTGCTAAGCTTTCCAAGCCAAATGGCGATTTTACTGAATGGAACCGTACAAATGTAATTACCCAAATTGAAAATCTTTCCCCTACAAATGTCAGAGATATTGCTATGAAAATAGAAGGTTATGGCAGCGGACGTACAAAAAGAAATGGAATATTAGTAGGATGGGAGGCTGAAATAATTGATCCATTATTGAAGAGATTTAGTTGCCGCTGGATAGTAAAAGGAAAAGTAAGAATTAAAAGAGCAAATCTTACTGCCAATAGCCGGTGGATTGCCTTATTAGATTTTGGCGGCGGTACCTGCGATAACAGAGCTTATCTTACAGTTGATGGGCATTCAAGAGAAATTATATTGAGATAATTCAAAAAAAATTATACCTTTAAATCAGTTTTCATAGGGTACGGATTAAAAACGGGCCAGGGTTTCTACCCAGGCCCTAACTTTTTATAGACTTCCCGACTTTTTTATCCACCAATTTTTAAATAAACTCAGCTTTAATTGTCGTCTATTTTTTCAAAATGATAACTGGCTTCAGTAAAATGTGAGAGAATTTTTGGCAACGCATATTCAAGACGGGGAAACGCTTTATCTGTATCATGAAAAACAATAATATCACCGTTGGAAATTTTCCCCTTAATTCTTTTATAGCATTTTTCAGGTTCCAGTTCTGTTACCCAATCACCGGCAAGTATATTCCACATTACAATTTTCATTTCGGGTTGCTCCTGTTTTAGTAGTCTGATTTGAGATCTTTTAATTCTACCATAAGGAGGACGGAATAAACCGGAAGAAATAAATTTTCCTGCAGCATAAATATTTTGCACATAATCCCTGTCATTCGTTTTCCATCCATTTATATGATTATGGGTGTGATTACCCGTTGCATGTCCATCATTTATTATCTGCTGATATACTTCCGGATATTTCTGAACATTTTCACCTATACAAAAAAAAGTTGCTTTTGCATTATATTGTTTTAATAACTGCAATACATAAGGAGTAATTACCGGGTGTGGACCATCATCAAAACTAAAATACAAAGTCTTGTCTTTTGCTTGGATATCCCATAAACAACCGGGGAATATTTTCTTCAACCACCAGGGTGTTTTAACCAAATAATGATCTTTTTTAAAAAACCCGATTGGCGATTGCTTTTTTGCTTTATTATAATGCGGTGCAATAAATGTCATCGCTACAAATATAATCAAATGAGTTGTGCAGCAAACGGCATCCGGTTATCTTTGCTGTATGTCAAAAAAAGTTCGTGTACGTTTTGCTCCGTCTCCAACCGGTGGTCTGCATTTGGGCGGCATGAGAACTGTCTTATATAATTATTTATTTGCAAAAAAACATGGCGGCGTTTTCATTGTACGGATTGAAGACACGGATCAAAGCCGGTATGTGGCAGGTGCTGAAGAATATATTTTTAATTGCCTGAAATGGGCAGGACTGGAACCGGATGAAAGTGCAATTCATGGTGGAGAATATAAACCCTACAGGCAAAGCGAACGAAAAGATATTTATAGAAAATATGCAGAACAACTTATAAAAGATGGTCATGCTTATTACGCATTTGACACAACGGAAGAACTGGAAAAGATGCGGAATGATTTTAAATCAGATCATAATCATTCACAACAATATGATGGATTGGTGAGAATGAAAATGCGAAACTCCGTAACACTGACTTCTGTAGAAACAAAAAAGCTATTAGATGAAGGTGCCAGACATGTGATCCGCATTAAAATGCCGGAGCATGAAACTGTAACCTTTACTGATATGATTCGTGGTGAAGTAAGTTTTGATACTTCATTAGTTGATGATAAAGTATTATTAAAAGCTGACGGTATGCCAACTTATCATCTCGCCGTGGTGGTAGATGATTATCTGATGAAAATCTCACATGCTTTTCGTGGTGAAGAATGGTTGTCATCCGCACCTGTACATGTTTTATTATGGAAATATTTATTTGGGATAAATGAAATGCCTCAATGGGCACATCTCCCATTAATACTCGGGCCAAATGGAAAGTTGAGTAAAAGGGATGGGGCAAAATATGGCTTCCCGGTTTTTGCAATGAACTGGACAGATCCTAAAACCAGCGAACTGACAGAAGGCTTTAAAGAAAAAGGATTTTTACCCGAAGCATTTATAAACCTGCTGGCTTTGCTTGGCTGGAATGATGGAACCGAACAGGAAATTTTTAGCAAAGAAGAATTGATTGAAAAATTTTCTATTGAAAGAGTACACAGTGGCGGCGCAAAATTTGATTATGAAAAAGCAAAATGGTTCAATCATGAATGGATAAAAAAGTTAAAAGTTGAAAGTTTAAAGTTGAAAGTGAAAGAAGTTCTTTCAACGGACGATATTGAGGTTACAGATGAAACGTTTCTTGAAAAAGTAATTGAACTTGTAAAAGACCGTTGTACGCTACTACCCGATTTTGTGCAACATGCAGGGTTTTTTTTTAAACCACCAGCCACTTTAGATATTGATGCAGTAAAACCTAAGTGGAGTGTAGAGAAGAACTTGTTTTTTGAAATGTATATTGAAAAGCTACATGCAATTACCAATTGGCAAATGGTAGAAATTGAAAATGTATTTAAAGAATTAGCAGTAGAAAAAAATATAAAGCCAGGTGAATTGCAATTGCCGATGCGTATTATGTTAGTTGGTGCAAAGTTTGGCCCGGCAGTAATGCAAATTGCAGAGATGATTGGTAAGGAAGAAACAATAAGCAGAATTAAAAGAGCATTGCAGGAATTTGCATAAGCAAAATTTCAACCAGCAACTGATAGTACTTTATTTCTTGCAATAAGGCAAGCCCCCATTACCCCTGCTTTTTCACCCAGCTTAGAAAGTTTTACTTGCGTATCATTATTTACCAAACTCAATGAATATTTGTTTAATGCACTACGTGCTGGCAATCGTAAATAATCTGCTGTTTCTGAAAGTGTACCACCAAGAATTACAAGCTCTGGATTAAACAAATTAATAAGTACTGCTAAAGCTCTCCCTAATTTTTCACCAAGCTCAGCTAAGAGTTCTATCATGAGCATGTCTTCATTTTTAGCAGCTTCTATTAAATCTTCCAGCTTTAAATCGTTAGGGTCAGTTACTTTTTGAGATAAGATGGTAGAAGAGCCAGCAGCAATTTTTTCTTTCACCATACGTAACAAAGCCTGACCAGAAACTTCAGTTTCTAAACAACCTTTTTTGCCGCATCCGCAAATAAGTTCATTATTATAAAAAGGAATATGGCCAAACTCCCCACTAAAACCACTTTTGCCATAATAATGAACTTATTTGCGGATGCGGCAAAAAAGGTTGTTTAGAAACTGAAGTTTCTGGTCAGGCTTTGTTACGTATGGTGAAAGAAAAAATTGC
>JANPEU010000415.1:0-1630 GCA_031423175.1 Bacteroidota bacterium | reverse complement strand
CCACATTTACGGGAATAACTTTTACCTGTTGCGTTGCAAAAGAGAAGAGGCATAATTTTCCGCCCTGCTCAAACACTATATCATCGGGCCCGGCAGAGGGGAAATGAATATCATGATCTTTATAATTGGTGAGCTGTTCGTATTTTTTACTGTTGATCGTATACTTCCAGAGGTTCATGCGTTGTTCAGTTCCTCTATCGGATAAAAAATAAATATGGTCGCCATGCCACATCGGAAATTCGTTTGCAGCCATTTCATTTACCGAAATATTTTGCGAACTGTTGTTTGTAAAATTGTAGAGTTGAATGGTGGCATTCATTCCGCCGCGGTATCTTTTCCAGTTGCGGAAAGCCTGCGAAATAAAAACAACGGCCATCTGTTTTCCATCGGGTGAGTATGAACCAAATTCGGCATAAGCAAAGGGTAATTTTTCTGATGGCCCGCCCGTTGCTGCAATGGTATAAAACTGGTTAAACCTGTTTCTGCCGCTTTCACGGCCCGAAGAAAATAAAATACGTTTACCATCGGGTGTCCAGTCCACTACACGATCGGGAAAACCATGTGATGTTAAGCGCAAAGGCACACCACCATTTACAGCAATAGTGTATGCATCTGAATTGCCATCATAATTACCACTAAAAGCAATAGCCCTTCCATCGGGTGAAAATTTTGGAAAACTTTCTACACCGGGTGGTGAGCTTAGTTTTTCTGCAGAGCCGCCTGTTTTCGGCATGATCCAGATATCATTACCATAGGTAAAAACAATTTGTGTTTTTGATACATCCGGAAAACGGAAAAGCCCGGCATCAATTTGTGCTGATGCCTGAAAAACAAAGACAGTAATGCAAACGAAGACAATTATTTTCTTCATAACGTTAGTTTATAAGATGAAATATAAGTGGGATATTGATTAAGAAACAGTAAGATAAAATAAAAGCGGAACTTATTTAGTTAAAGGAGAACAAATATTATTTAAAGGGCATTAAAATAATATTAACCTGTTAAATGAATATAAAAGACAGTATCAATAAAGAAAAGTGTATTGGAATTTACTATAACATTTTCATCATGCATATCCTCTAAAATGATCCCGAGTTCTTTATTATAATAGTCATTTCGTCTTGTGTTTTCAAAACCATTATAGTTTAATAAAGTTTTTACATCTTCTAAATCAGTAGCGCTATCAGATATTATAAAAGGTTGTTTCAATATGGCCAGCAGTTCACTGTCTTTTTCCATAAAACCCAATAACTCATAAGCGGTCTTTTCAAAAAGTAAATTATGTATTAAGACACTATTAAAAAAATCTAACCAGGTAGCATAGTAAACAGCATCATTTAATTTTACAACACTTTTCCTATCACTGCCAAAATATATTTTTGCTTCCCCACCTTCTGTTAAAAAACTTTTATCATCAGGAGGGTTGGAAAGCCATAAGCTATTTTCTGTAATAAAATGTCTTAGTAATTCGCCCTGTTCTTTTTTGATTTGGGATTGCTTTTCGAAGTTCTTTTTAACTGTTGTACTTGTGCTAAAGCCTGAGCATAGGATATTTCGGGTTGTTGTGCAATTATCTTTTTGCCCCTCAATGATAACTCCTTCAATGATATTTTCAAGTTTTTGTCTTGTA
>JANPEU010000414.1:0-7589 GCA_031423175.1 Bacteroidota bacterium | reverse complement strand
TTCACTTGCAGTTTCATCAGCAAAATCAGTAAGCGTCATACTTACCAATTGACTATCGGATTTATTTTTTAGCATATACTCAATTATTTTTTCTTCAGGGTTAAATGGGCCCAGTTCATCAAGCCCCAATGATTTCACTGCAATTTTTATCAATTCTTTTTCTGAAACACCAACAGAACGTTTTTGTTTTTTCAGAAAATATTTTCCTGCATTCAGCATTGCTTTCAATGGTATCAATCCCACCAGTTCACTGCCGGTAACACGAATGCCACGGGCATCAGCTTTCTTACACACTTCATCAAAAGCGATATGCACCGGCGTAATATTTATATTGGTAAGATTGATACTTATCTGTGCAATACCATACTCTTCAATAAACCAGCCAATCGCTTTTACTGATTTCAATGAACCGGGTTTATTCACCTTCACGCCGTTTTCAACAACAGTTCTCCCTGCTTCACGTACATCAAATGCAATCGCATTAGCACGACGGGTAGAAGTTGTATTCAGGTTTACATTATAGGCCACTAAAAAATCTCTTGCACCAATTACGGTGCCGCCGCGTTTGGTATCAAATATAGCGGGACCATAATCAGGCAATAGTTGCAATATCTTTTTAAAAAATCCTTCATACTCGCCTGCACGAATGACAGAAAGATTACTACGGTTTTTATCCGCTTGCGCCGCTTCATATAAATACACAGGCAACAGCAACTCCTCTCCTACACGTTTGGCTAACTGTTGTGCATACAGCGCCGTTTCTTCCATACTAATATTTGCAATGGGAATAAGCGGGCACACATCCGTAGCACCCATACGCGGATGCTCGCCTTTATGTTTACTCATATCAATCAACTCACCGGCTTTTTTTATAGCACGGAAAGCTGCTTCAATAACTGCCTGCGGGTTGCCCACAAAAGTTACAACGGTACGATTGGTTGCTTTACCCGGATCCACATTAAGCAAACGAACTCCATCCACTGCTTCAATCTCGTCAGTAATCTGTTTAATGATATTCATGTCCCGCCCCTCGCTGAAATTGGGAACACATTCTATGATTTGGTGCATGCTGAGATTATTTGTGGTGCTAAGATATTGTTTGCATTGCAAACCAGATGCAGATGATATTTGTCCCGTAGGGACATCTGGTGGGTAACAACCATCATGAATGTTTCTAAACGTTCCATCGGAACGTCTGGTGCAAACCTAATTTTGGGAATCATGCACCATGTGTCCCTACGGGACACTCTTCAATTCGGCGATTCTTTTCTACCCACCAGATGTCCCTACGGAACACAAAACATCATTTCGTATATTTATTTAACCTAAAACCTTAACTAATGGCCAACACCTACACTCAACTCCATATTCAATTAGTATTTGCAGTAAAATTCCGTGCTGCCCTTATTCAAAAAGAATGGAAACCAAGGTTGCATCAATTTATTACAGGAATATTTCAGGCGAATGAACACAAGATGCTCCAGATAAACAGCATGCCCGACCATATTCATATTTTTATTGGAATGCGTCCCAGTCAATCTATTTCAGCATTGGTACAAAATGTAAAAACAGAAAGCAGTAAATGGATTAAGGACAACAAACTTTGCAACTCACAATTTGCATGGCAGGAAGGCTTTGGTGCTTTCTCTTACTCCAAAACACATGTTGACAGAGTTATCCGCTATATCCAAAACCAGGAAGCCCATCATAAGAAAGAAACGTTTTTAGATGAATACAGGAAGATGTTGAAAGCTTTTGAAATTGAATACGATGAGCGGTATATTTTTAAAGAGCCCGAATAAATCAGTCACACTGTTCAAAGTCCTCAATTTAAATTGACATTTCTGGTTCATCTATTCTCATTAACTTCAACAAAAAACCATTTATAGACAAGCACCCAAAAAAGAAATATGACAACTCGTTCAATTGACAATCTTTATAAAATCCTCTTCCGGAAATCTATTCTGGTTCCCTTTATTTTTTTGCTGATATACTTATTATTCCATAAACCATTTGAGGATATTTTTTCTAATACATTCATTAACTATTTTCTTAAATATATTAAGAGAGTTTGGTATAACGACATTGTATTTATTTTTTTGGTTCTTATCGTATTTTTAATAGTAATTAAAAAGTTTCGACAGTTTATTCCCTCCGTTTACATACATTCTTTTTTTACTGCTTTGATTATTATTTACTGTTTTTATCGATTTGGAGATTCCCCATGGAATTTTACATCTTTTTCATTTACTTCCAATTTCAAGTATGCTGATTCAATAGTTATAATATTTTTAGCGACTACTATTCTATTCATTAAACCCAAAAAGAAAGAGATTAGTAATAATATTGATTCCTTTGCTGACGATGAACCATTAGGAATAAAGAAAAAAGACGAATTAGGATATTCGCAATATGCCGCATCTTTAGCTCGAAAAATAAATTCAACTTATTCAAATCGAGCTTTCGCAATTGCCATAAACGGAAAATGGGGATTTGGGAAAACATCATTCATTGACCTTCTAAAAAGAAGCATCCCTAAAAATGAGGAAATTATAGAAATTGATTTTAACCCATGGAGTAGTAATAGTGCAAAAGCACTAATTCAAGACTTCTTTGAAACTATTCAAGAAAAAATTAAACCTTATCATTCTACACTCTCTAAACTACTCGTTACATACTCTAACAAGCTAGTATCACTAAATAATAATACTTTAAGTCAGTCAATTCAGGCATCTGTTAGCACCATTGCTGGATTTGAATCTCTAAATAGCCTTTTTGATGAAATAAACAATTCACTAAAAAAGATTAACAAGAAAATTATTATTTATATTGACGATTTAGATAGACTTGATAAAAGTGAAATTCTTGAAATTATTCGTCTTATTCGAAATACAGCAAATTTCCACAATACTTTTTTTATTGTCGCTTATGATAGAAATTATGTAATACATGCATTAAAAGGCCATAATGACTATAATACAGAACATTTTTTAGAAAAAATATTTCAACTTGAAATTACTCTTCCTTATTTTAAGAAGAATATATTTCGCCACAAATTAGCGGATCGGTTAAAAAATAAACTTCCTAAGGAATATCATGAAACGATCCATGAACAAATCATTGGCACATCAGCAACAATACCCACATATCTTGATGAGTGGCTTGAAAATATGAGAGACGTAACGAGACTGACCAATGCTCTAACTCTAAATCTGTATAACCTTCTCGGAGAAGTGGTTTTTGAGGATTTCATGAAACTTGAGTTAATTAGGCTCAGATACCCTTCAGTCTACGAATTACTTTTCAAAAGAACCAATGAATTTCTTCAAACAACAAATAAGTCCGGTGATATTCATAATTATCACTTAAAAAACATCGACAATAAAACAGAAAATATAGAAGAAAAAAATATTAAAACTCATTTCGAACTTTATTTATTGAAAAACTACGAGAATTTATCGATACCTAAAAACGAAATAAGAAAAATTGTTTCCTTCATTGAAAACATTTTTGAAGGAACTTATACATATAGTTACATTCAAAGACCACCCCTTTCTGTGATTTACCCAAGCAAATTCAATAGATATTTTGCTTACGCACTTTTAGAGGGCAGCCTATCTGAAATTGAATTCAGTAAGGCTAGAACCCAAAGTCAAGATGAATTTAATTTTAAAATCTCAGAATGGGTAAAAAAGGGCTTATTAAATGAAGTTGCAAATCGCTTAGAACAGATTAAGTCATTTGACAACAGAGAAGATTTCGAAAAAATAATAAAGGCAATTTTTTATTTTGCTAATTTCGAAACGGAGCAAACTCATTATTGGCTTGGGAACAAAATTGGATATAACGGAAAAGATATTATTGAGAAATTAAATACTTATGAAAATAGGTTAGCCAAAAAATATTATGGGGAATCAGGTGAAATAAATCTTAAAAAGTTCATTGAAAATATATTTTTACAATCGCAAGATCCTTTTTCATTTGAAGCAACTCTTATTAGTACAATTAACAGCGAATTCGAGCATCATTTCCCACTATCAAAAGAAGAATTATTGGACATACTATTTGGGTATTTTGACAAATATTGTTCAAATCACTTTAAACTTGATAGTAATATTTGGCTGCTTTATCATTCATGTAAATATAAAAAGCATGAGTCATCTGATGGTCACACCTATTACTCTAGAGAAGAAATTCCTAACCGATGCAAGCAGATTTTTCAAAATTTCGTTTTGACAAAAGATTTGGATGGCTATATTTTAGCAATTATAGAACTTGAATCATTTAATCAAAAACTATTTGCAGTTAGCCAAACAGTTCTCGAACTATTTGGCAATTGGGAGGATTTTAAAAAAATCATAAACGAACAAGACAAAAATAAATGGAAATATCTTGAAGAGTTTCAAGAATTTTTTAAAGTATTTGAGGAGAAGAGTTTCTCAAAATATGTACCTTATAAATTTAATATAATTCCAGTACACAAAAAACTTCGAAAAGAATCTGAGTAACTAGAAAGGGTTCCCCCTAGATTATTATTAAAATTCAAATCACAATAACTTAGCCTAAAAACGAGATAAGGTGAGTCCACCGTCTACCATGATCACCTGGCCACTTGAATAGGGAAAATTTCCAAGGGCTAATACACTTACTCCTTTACAATTATTTTTTTGCTTTAACCTGAAAAGTATATCCATTTCCGACGGGGGTTCTTTTACCAGCAACCAATGGTACCAGGTTACCTTCAACACGAACCATAACATCAGTTGGCTGAGTTTTAGTTTTATCAAAACGCAGTTTAATTGGAATTTTTACTGTTTGTCCTGGTTCCAAAATTAACCTCGTACTTTTTAATAACCTGGATTTTCGAATAGTAGAAGAATCTAACCTGAGCCCTTTTTGAAGTTCCTGTATGCTGGGTAATTCGAGTTTCCAATCACCCGGCAGGTCACGGCTATTAAATGAGATATCCAGTTCTGCAGCCACATTTAAATAATTTGTAGCTGTTAGCCCCATAAGTCCGCCATCCACTACTTCAGTGGTATTAAAATTATGACAAGCGATATTACTTGATCTGCCTACTATAGTTGTCAGCGGCATATCGTCTTTATGTTTTACAATTGCGCCAACACACCAATGGCGATCACCCATTGAATTTGTACCAACTGGCGTAGTCCAGGAAAAAGTTACATCCTTACCACCCGGAGGAATATTTACTGGTGTAGTACCAATAAGCGTGGAAGTAATACTGGGAAACTCAACAGTAATGCCCGGATCTGTATAATATGCTTCTACAGTTGCGTTATTCATTGGTCCACCGCTATTATTATTAACTCTCACATGTAGTGTTACTGTGGCACCCTGGTTCAACACTGCCGGAACTGTCCATATATCCGGGCTCTCCCATATAAAGCCTGTTGAAGGTTCGGCGCCTGTATCTCCTGTATTATCTCTGATAAATAATTGTGGTCTTGCCGCATCATGAATAAGTGCAACCGCAGCGGGATAATTTTCCTCTGCGCATGGAAGAATGTCTGAAGCTGGCGGACAAAAACTTCCGGCACTAACCGGGCGAAGTTCAGGAGTAAATGAAGCTGCTTTATTCCGGTTCCATATATAATCAGTCGTTTCGCCAGATGAAGTGTACGAAATATTTTCTGAATAAGTATGACCATGTACAGATTGAATAAGCCCGATATTTCTTAGTGCAATACTTTTTAGTGTAGGTTCTCCTGGCGGATCAGCTGTAGTATATGCCCATGGTCTCAAATATAATTCTGAGTAACTGTGATAGCTTACAGCTGTTTTAAGATTAGCTAATGCAACCAGGAAATCTCTGAGTATTTGTGTTTCGCTTTCACTGAATGCAGATGTTCCGTGATAAGTTGGGTTACCAGTGATGTTTGAAGAACCGCTTAATAATCCCCATTGATGTCCCCAGTTACGGTTAAGATCAACTCCGAAAGTTCCATCACCGTTATTTTTCCTGTTCTTTCTCCACATTCTTGGACTTGTGACATCAGCACATGAACCGCCAGTATGTGTATAAGCATAACCTTCAGGATTGCATACCGGGATGATCCATAATTGAATTCTATCTAAATCATTTCGCACAGCAGTGTTGGTTGAATATTGAGATAATAATTTATCAGCTATATAGAGTACTGTTTCTACAGTTATCCATTCACGGGCATGCATCAGGGCCATATAAACCACATCGCCTTTTGTTGGATCATTTACTGTTGGCGTACTGGAAATTTTCAGAGCACGGATAGGTTTTCCGGGTACACCAGGGCTTCCGGGAGTTGTTCCCAATGTCACAATACGTGTAAGTGATGGATAGGTGGCGGCTAATGTATTAATATCCGCATCTACCTGCGCAGGGGTGCGAAAATTCGTATAAGAAAGTATTTGACTGGATAATTCTGTGCAAACTAAAAAGCATCCAATTATAAAAATTGATTTCATGGTGAAATGGTTTTAAAAGTTGGTTAGATGTATGATTATTATTTACGGATTACGGTAAAGCCCATTTTTCGTATAAGCTCTATTTGATTATCAAAGGCCGCTCCATGAACAATTAATTTGTTGTCTTTATTTTCTACATGATAAATGTCCACTCCTGCTTCATTTACTTTTTGAACATCAGCCTGGTTGCTTACAGTTATCTCTACCCCTCTTGGGCGGGGCTCATGTTCTAATTCCTTTAATTCATACCCTTTCTTTTTCACTTCACTTAACTGTTCAAGAGTGCCGCGAATAATCCAGTATTTTTCTTCTTTATTGATAATAGTCACTCCCAATTTTTCTAATTCCGCAGACTTTGAAGAATCCGGTACTTTCCCATTTACTGTCACTTGCACATATTTATCATATACCTGCATAAGATCTTCTTTCCGGATTGAGTAGCCCAATTCAGATAAACGTGCATCAATATCTTTGCTCCCCGCAAAATAAAACAGGCGTTTATCTTTTACCTGTTGTATTTCTATTTTTAATTCCTGCTGTAATAGTGCAGCTTCATCGGCATCACCAACCTGAATGCTTTGAACCTGACGTTTATCCGGCGGATCAAATGGTGCTTTTCCTCTTTTGCAGGTTAAATTAAATAATGCAACAAAAATTAAAATGGAGACTGGGAACATTCTTTTCATATGAAAGAGTTTATTATTTCAAAATCCTGAAATGATACAACAGGCAGATATAAGGGAATTCAAATTCGTTTCAATGAAGTTACATTCATTTTATACCGAAGTCAATAGTTCGAAAGGGGTATTTTTTGTCGGGCAGAAGTCTTACCGAAGTAGTTTCGGTTATAATTAAGCCTAAAAACGTGATAAGGTGAGTCCACCGTCTACCATAATCACCTGGCCTGTTGAGTAGGGAAAATTTCCAAAGGGCTAATGCACTTACTGCTTTTGCCCTTGTAGGTATCTCCCCGAAAGCAGTACGCCATTGTTGGAATGAGGCGTTGGCTTTGTGGGGTTGCCTTCCAACAAATCTGCTTTGAAGTACTCATATCTGACATGGATCTTACCCATCGGATATATCGTTACAATAGAAATGTTGCGGGCAAAACCTGGTCTATCACC
>JANPEU010000413.1:0-3552 GCA_031423175.1 Bacteroidota bacterium | reverse complement strand
TTCTAAAGAAAAAAGAAAAGGTAACAATGACAACCGCTGGTTCAATTTTGGAAACAGACGTGAAGTTATTTACAACAGTTCCGTAAACCTTCGCTCAGGCTATGACTTTGACATCAGCATTAATAAATTTGGTAAGGTATTTACCGATGAAGCAAGAATAGACCGGAACAATGATTGGAATGATAATGACCGCGACCGTGATTGGGATAATGATAAAGACAGGAACAGAGACAGAGATCGGGACAGAGACCGGGACAGAGACCGGGATAGAAATTATGATCCTAACCGCGACCGTGATTATGATAATAATTACAACCGGGTTATCAGCAACTCCGATTTTAACCAGGCAAAAGAAACATTGCGTCGTGAAATTTTTGAAAACACAAGAATAAATCTTGCAAAACAGATTCTCGATGTAAATTATTTCACTGCCAGCCAGGTAAAGGAAATTGTCAACATGTTCACATTCGAAAACAATAAACTGGATATTGCAAAGTATGCCTATAAGAAAACAACAGATAAAAACAATTACTACCTGGTTAATGATGCATTTACTTATAGCAATTCAAAAGATGAGTTAGCCCGTTTTGTCCGTGATTACCGATAATAAAATACACACCCTGCCTGCCAATAGGAAGTCCATGGTAGGACTATGAAAATTCAATAACTAAAAGGCCCCTCCGGAATTCCGGAGGGGCTTTTATTTTGTATAGACCTATTTAGAGAAAATTGTTTCTTGTAAATTTGTAATTGCTTATTACTGATTTACAAATGAAACCTCCCGATCAAAAAACAGTTATTATTATTTCCGGTGCAACTGCTGTTGGCAAAACATCAGTTGCAATACAAATTGCAAAACATTTTGACACGGAAATTATCTCAGCCGATAGCCGTCAGTGTTTTAAGGAACTCAATATTGGTGTTGCACGTCCAACTTTAGATGAGTTGTCATCGGTACCACATCATTTTATTGCTTCACACTCAGTACAGAATAAAGTGGATGCAGTTGTTTTTGAAAAATATGCGTTGGATAAATTAGAATCAATTTTTAAAAGTCATTCTTTGGCCGTGTTAGTTGGAGGTACGGGTTTATATATTAAAGCTTTTTGTGAAGGCATGGATGAAATGCCGGAAATAGCTGAACCGATACGTCAGCAGATAATTAATAACTATGAGCAAAAAGGAATTGAATGGCTTCAGGAACAACTGAAAAATAAAGACCCTGAATATTATGCAACGGGTGAAATGAAAAACCCGCAGCGGATGATGCGGGCACTGGAAATTTTTGAAGCAACAGGTAATTCTATATTAAGGTTGCGAAGTGGAAATAAAATAAAAAGAGATTTTAATATTATTAAAATCGGATTGGAATTGCCAAAAGAAGAACTGCAACGAAATATAAATACACGGGTTGATAAGATGATTGAGAACGGTTTGGTAAACGAAGTGGAATCGCTGAACGGTTTTCGTAATCTAAATGCATTGCAAACAGTTGGATATTCAGAGCTATTTGATTATGCTGACAGAAAAAGTTCATTGGAATCTGCCATTGAAAAAATAAAAACAAATACACGGCACTATGCCAAACGGCAAATGACCTGGTTTAAAAAAGATAAAACAATTAACTGGTTTCATCCTTCGGCAATAAAGGAGATGATTGAGTTTATTCAGAAATAAATTATTTGCTTTTAAACGCCGGATGAAAATTCTCTAATGTCTTCCTTAAAAAATTTCTATCAAGATGGGTATAGATTTCTGTGGTGGTGATGCTCTCATGCCCGAGCATTTCCTGTACGGCCCTTAAATCAGCGCCGCCCTCTACCAAATGCGTGGCGAATGAATGCCGGAATGTATGTGGCGAAATAATTTTTGTAATGCCGGCTTTTTTTGCTGCATCTTTTATAATATAAAAAATCATAACACGGCTGAGTTGCGAGCCGCGTTTATTTAAAAATAAAATATCTTCTTGACCGGGCTTGGGCAATGTATGCACACGAATTTCATTCTTATAAATATTGATATGCGTGATAGCACTTCGGCCCACAGGTACCAATCTTTCTTTATCACCTTTACCAATCACTTTAATAAATCCAAGATCCAGGTAGAGGTTTGAAATGCGGAGGTTCACCAACTCAGTTACCCGCAATCCGCAACTGTACAGGGTTTCCAGTATGGCTTTGTTACGACCGCCTTCTGTTATACTCAGGTCAATTGTTGAAATTATTTTTTCTATTTCTTCAAAGCTCAATGTGTCGGGTAAAATTCTTTTTAGTTTTGGTGCTTCTAGTAAGAGTGTGGGATCGTGTTTGCAAATATTTTCGATAACACAATATTTATAAAAAGCCCGGATGCCTGAAATGATTCTTGCCTGTGACGTAGAATTCATTCCGAGTTCGGAAATCCATTTTAAAAATTGTTGAAAATCTTTTAACACCAGTTCATCAGGCGCCAGTAATTTATTTGCCTGTAATAAATATTGTGTCAGTTTTTCTATATCCCGCAGGTAGGCTTCTATCGAATTATCGGATAATGATTTTTCTAATTGAAGATAGGCCTTGAATCCTTTTTTGTATGGAAGCCACATGTGAGGTCAGGGGATTAGGAATTGGTAATTGGTAATTAGGAATTGGTAATTAAGGTTTACAGGTCTATATATATTGATATTTGGAAATTAAGATATTGATTGCTTATTCCAGGCTGATCTTCTTTTCCAACTCAATCCACTCATTATTTTTTTTCACTTTCACCCAAATGCGGGTGCTGGTTATATTTACAGAATCAATAAGCTGGTGAATAGCATCAAAATCGATTTCTAATTTTTGCCCAAAGGTCATCATTGCTTTTTTCCCGGTTTCCTGGTCTTCCACAAAAACATTTCCTTTGTCTGTATTCACAATTAAATTTTCTTCAACAAAAAATTTCGGATCAAACCGATTAATGCCACTACTCTTTCTTTCAATTTTTGCAGTTTTATTAAAGGGCAGTTTTACCTGGTAACCACGGCCGGTTGCACAATCATTAAAAAGTATCCAGGTGTAAGATGTATCTTTTATAAAACACCCAATAAAGTTTTTATTAATATTTACCTGTGCCCCGAATATGTCGGCTATCCCCATTTTCCGGTTTGTACCATAGCCGGAATAACTCCACACAATTGTATCAGCTTTGCAATTTTTTGCTGTAACATAAACATAGGGTTGCAATACATGATTGCCTTTGAATTTTATTGTATCGCTTATGCAAACTGTATCGCAAAAGGCTTTGGGCCCTGAGGAATTACAGGAGCTGTTTGAATTTACCAGTACAACAACAATCAGAATAAATAATAATAATCGCATGATGTTTTGTTTTGTGGAAACAAAAATAGCCATTGCCGCCAATTAGCTCAGAAATTTTTTATGAGCAGGTAAAAGAATTACAGAACGGGAATATTGAATGATTATCTTCGCCACCATTTTTAAAAATATGCAGGTAAATTTAAAATCGTTCCGGCTTTTGGTCCGTCATCATAAATCCAGGTTGAAACGTTTTCTTTCTAAAATAGAAAGAAAA
>JANPEU010000412.1:0-22473 GCA_031423175.1 Bacteroidota bacterium | reverse complement strand
ATTGGGAAAAACTGAAGCGTTTAACTTTTCGGCTGCTGGTTGTTCCGTTTTTAAATCTGCTTCCGCTTTTTTGGTTGATGTAATCAGTGGCGATGAGAAGCTAACTGATAATTGATAACATACATAAGACAAACCTCCCGTAACACTTATATAATATGTAGTGCTGGCTGCAAGTGTATATGTTTTGGAATTGGAAGTAGTACTTGCTGGCGTTAATGCCGGTGTATTATTACCAGCTGCATACATATTATAAGTAAATATGTTTTGTGGATGTGTAAATGTTAACACATAGCTGCCTGCGCTGCCTGTAGTAAACTTAAACCAGTCTGCAACATCACCTCCTGTTGCAATTCGTGCAGAAATGGGTGTACCGATAATTATCAGTTTGGATTGGTTCTTTCCATTATTATTCTCATTCTCATCACTTCCGTTATCAGTAATAGTTACAACTGCTGTTTTTGTACATCCATTCGCATCTTTTACCCATACAGTATAGCTGCCTGTATATAATCCTGTAAACAGATTTGGTATCTGATAGTTGATTCCATTGATACTGTATTGATAACCCGGAGTACCACCAGAACCTGTTGCTGTAATTGTTCCAAGACTATTACATCCTGTAGCATTTGTTTTGGATGTAGAAAGATTCACAATACTTGCAGGTTGTGTAATCGAGTAGCTTCTTGTTACAAAGCATCCGCTGACATTATCAGTAATTGTTACATTGTAATTTGCCACACCAAGGGTTTCTATATCTTCAGTGGTAGCACTATTACTCCAATTGTAAGTGAATCCGCTTCCGGTGCCCCCACTTACTGTAAGATTAATAGCACCATTGGTTTCGCCTTTACAGGCAATATTGGTTACAACAGATGTAACTGTTATTTCATTGAAAGATGGTATTAGTACCGGGAGATTTGCTGTACATCCATTATTATCTGTAACTGTCAATGAGTAATTACCAGTAGCAAGGTTATTGATATTTCTTTGAGTAGAAGTAAATCCATTCGGTCCGGTCCAGCTATAACTCAAAGCACCTGAACCACCAGATGCAGTAACAGTTATTGATCCTGTACTGATACCGAAACAAGTACTCTGTACACTATTTGAAATAACAGTAAGCAATGGCGGTTGACTTATTGTTTTTGTTACGAAACCTGTACAGCCATTAAAATCAACTACAGTAATTGTATAAGTACCTGCTGAAAGATTATTAAATACATTACTGTTTTGGAAATTCAATCCATCAATGTTGTATTGGAATGGAGCCACTCCGTTTGCATTGGTTACTGTAATACTTCCATTCGATCCACCGTAACAGGAAACATCGGTTACCTGTGCTGATGAATTGTATGCTTCAGTAGATGTTACAGTACAATTTGCAGAAGTTGTACAACTATTCGCATCTGCTACAGTTACCGAGTATGTGCCTGCCAGCAGGCTGTTGATAGTTTGCGTAGTTGCACCATTGCTCCACAAATATGTATATGTGCCTGTGCCACCATTAGCCGTAACCGTTGCACTATTAGCACATGTAGTTGATATTCCTGTTGCAGAAGCTGATAATAAAGGTGGTTGTGTTACTTCATAATTAGATAATGAAGTACATCCATTCGCATCTGTTACAGTTACAGAATAATTTCCTGCTGCAAGATTACTGATTGATGAAGTTGTTTCACCATTACTCCATAGGTATGTATAAGGTACAGTGCCGCCATCTGCTGTAACAGTTGCTGTGCCTGCCAAATCACCAAAGCATAATACATTCGTACCACTTGCTGATGATGTAAGCAAAGCTGGTTCTGTAATGATGATATTATTTAATGAAGCTATTGAACCGTTTGCATCTGTCAACAATAATTGGTAAGTACCCGGTGAAAGATTGGTTGGGTCTTCATCGAAAGAACTGAATCCGATTTCTTCATCCTTTGTCCATACAAAGGTGTAAGTTGCAAGTCCACCAGAAACTGTTACACTGATGGTTCCGTTATTTACTCCATTGCAGGTAACATTAGTGAAAGCATCTAAGGATACGGTAACAGGTGTTCCATTACAAACTCCCGGTAAAGGTTGGAAGCCAACTGTTGAAATATCACTGTCTGTTCCATTTGTTAACCATGGTGAATAGTTTACAGTTGTTGGAGTTATTTTATTTAATACTGCTTGTGCTGAAGTAACGCCATACCAGTTGCAGTTTGCATTTACAGTTTGGCTGGTTGTGCCGTTGTTGATGGAGATTTCATCATTTGTAAAACTGTTGTTGTTGATGTTCACTGTAGCACCTGATGGTAAATTTCCATAGCCTACATATGTATTCGGAGCAGTTGCACTTACATCATAAAAAGCAATGGATTGACGGTAACCCTGAATTTTATTATTCTGAATATTAATTACTGCGTCTGACGGAACGTAAGCACCAGTTGAAACGTCAGTATAAAGAACAATTCCGGGGAAAACTAATGATGATGTTGAAGACACCGTTTGTGGTATTACATTAATTGCATTAAAAAGCAGTTCGTTATTTTCAACTATGACATTGGCTAGTTTTCCTCTTAAAGAAATTCCCCTTGGACCGTTTGCAACTAATGCTACATCTCCGGAATGTGTAATGCGATTTCCCCGAACTATTAATGATGGATTTAATACCGTATTATTAAAAAGCAAGTTCATAACTTCTAAGATCTGAGAAGCATTTCCAATTGCATTAATATTAATAGTATTGTTCTCAACTTTCAATATACTTGAGCCAGTAATTAAACTACCATTACTCCTACTATAGTTTATTTGTCCTGAGCCAACAGAATTACATTCAATCAGGTTATCTAAAATCTCAATATTTGAAGACTCATTTATAGAATTATTTAGCTGTATACCAAATTGAGAGTTATAAAATTTATTATTTGAAATAGTTACATTAGCTACTCTTGCAGAAAAAAGATTATACCAGCTTTTATCTACAATATTGTTAGTGAAAGTAACATTATCTACCAGACCTGTGATTCCTAAATATGCAGTCAATTGTGTTCTGGGTGTTGCTCCTGATACAACAAAAGAATTATTATTGATATTAATATTTCGTAAATAACTCAGTTGCATTGTTTGCCCAAATCCTGCGTCATACTTTTCAAACCGGTTATCTGTAAAGGAATATCCCGAAGTAATAGGTATGGCCGGGCTTGTAACAAATTTTCCAACCAGTGTAAATTGGGTACTTGTAGAATTAATTCTTAAGATATTCTTTAGAAAACCGAAGTTTCCAAAATCATTATTTGTTAAGCTGGTATTTGATAATACAAATGCTGATTTATTGCCAGGGTCAAAAGTCAATCCTTCAACAGAAATATTACTGCTCCCTATAGTTATAGTTGCTCCGCTAATGATAGCTTCAGCATTTCTTATTGGGTTTGCCAATAATTTATCGGAAGGGTTGTTAGGAGAAATAGTGTAATTAGTTCCAAGAATCGTTATTGCTTTCCCAATAGTAAAATTAGGAGTTACATAAGTTCCTGCATCTACATAAATAACATCGCCGGGCATAGCAACTGAAACTGCAAAATCAACTGTTGCTAATGGGTCAGATGGATTACCGGTATTTAAATTGTTGCCAACTGCAGTTGTATAAGTATCACCGGCAAGATTATTATCATTCACATAAATTTTATGATCAGAACCATAAGTGAATACGCCATCTGGGCCAGGCGCCCATTTCCACAAATCTCCAAGACTTTGATTTGAAGTTGCTGAAGTATTATTGGCATAAGCCCCTAAACCTCCGAATATGTATGCATTTCCTCCTGCGGCAGCAGCCGTACTTTGCCATCGTTGGGTTGGAAGATTGAGACGGTTGGCAATTCCCTGCAATCCATAATTACCGGGAGTGCCGCCAATATTTCCTTTCCCTGCAATATATCTCCAGTTATTAGTAGCTGGATTATATTCCCACACATCATTATACTCTGGGCCAAATGGTGTGCCACTGAATACATAAAATTTATTATTCAGCGTCCAGCTTGTTTCATAATATCGGGCCGAAGGATTGTTGGCAGCATTTTCAGTTCCGTAAGAACCAGCCACACCTCCATTACTACCAGTATTTGGACCTTTAATCCAAGTCCAGTTATTTGAAGCCGGATCATATTCCCACATATCATTCAGGTTGCTGAATCCTCCGGATACAGCAAATCCTCTGCCACCAAATAAGTATGCCTTGTTATTAATAACCTGCATCTGCCCGGATTCTCTTGCACCCGGTAAATTGGTTGCTGAAGGCACCGCAATTGTACCATAGATACCTAAACTATTGATTGCATCATTACCGCTAAGCCAAGTCCAGTTATTAGTAGCGGGATCATACTCCCATAAGTCATTCAATTCTCCTCTTGTTGCACCACTGTTATATCCATTTCCTCCATGTAGGTAAATTTTATTATTGTAAGTAAAAGTAGCAGAAAGCCATCTTGCACCAGGTGTGTTTGTTGCAGCAGCAACTCCTTTAGTTCCATAGTTCCCACTTTGATTCACAACATTTGAACCTTTCAACCATGTCCAGTTATTGGTAGTAAGATCATATTCCCAGAGATCATTAAAATAATCTAAAACAGTACCTCCGAACATGTAAATTTTATTACCGATATTCCAGAGCATATGACTTTGCCTGCCTGGTGGAAGATTGGTGATTGAAGGAACTCCAATTGTTCCATAGTTTACATTAAAGCTACCGGCATTTGATCCTTTAAGCCAGCTCCAACTATTGGTAAGTGGATTATACTCCCATAAATCATTAAGATTTCCACCGTATCCATTAGAAGCTAACCCATTTCCTCCGAAAAGATAAAACTTATCATTTGCACCTATACTTCCGGGTGCAGTTCTTCCTCCGGGTTTATTAGTTTCTGAAGCAATGCCCTGTGTGCCATATACGCCATTATATTGTTTGCCACTTGATCCTTTAAGCCATGTCCAGTTATTATTTGTTGTATTGAATCTCCATAAATCATTCTGGCTTTCATGACTTGCAGAACTTATTCCACTGTAACCTCTGCCGCCAAACAAATAGATATTTGTCCCGATTGTCACGAGTGAATTTTGTCCTCTTGCAGGTGGGAGGCTTGTTGATGATTCTACTAATTGAAAACCATATGTTCCCAATGTGCCTGTACCTGCACTTCCTTTGACAGAACGCCATTGATTTAAAGATGGATCATATTGCCAAAGATCGCTGTGAAATCCACCGGGAAGAAAATGTGTGAACCCTCCGTATAAATAAACTGAATTATTTTGAGTAGTCATAATAACACTTCCTCTGCCACCAGGAGTATTTGCAGAAGAATATATGCCCTGCGTGCCAGTGACTTTCAATGCATCGGTGCCGGAACTTCCATTTAACCATGTCCAGTTACTGGTATTATTATCATATTCCCATAAATCACCCAGAACACCTTGTCCGGAACTGGCATATCCTGCACCGCCCCATAGATAGGTTTTATTTCCTATTGTAGTATATCCGGATTCGTAACGGCTTCCTGGAATATTAGAAGCTAATGAAACCCCCATACTACCATAGACTCCCAATTGATTGGTGAGGTTGGAGCCTTTTATCCATCTCCACCAACCTGTTAAAAGATCATATTCCCACTGATCGTTGAGTATAACATCATCTACACCATTTGATCTAATTCCCCCGAAAATATAAAGCTTGTCGTTATATGCCCATGTTGCAGCTTGTTCCCTTCCAGCGGGAAGATTTGCGGCATCAGAAACACCCATTACTCCAAATACACCTAAAGAATTGGAAGAATTGTTTCCACTTATCCATGTCCAGTTATTAGTAGCAGGGTCATATTCCCATAAATCACATAACCTTCCACCTGAATAGCCCCCGAATAAATAAAATTTATTATTGAGTACCCATCCCATTGCATTTTTCCTTGCTCCAGGAGTGTTTGTTGTAGCTGAAACACCTTTGGTACCATACACTGCTCCACCGAAAAGAGTATTACTTCCTTTTAACCATCGCCAGTTATTAACTGAAGGATCATATTCCCATAAATCATTTAAATATCCACCGGGCGGAGGATTACCACTATTGCTTGCATTTCCTTCCCCACCGAATAAATATATCTTTCCATTATACTGCCATGTAGTTTGGAATCTTCTTTTTCCCGGATTATTACTTACACTGGCAACACCTTGCGTTCCGTAAGAACCAATAGAAAAATCAGTTGTATTCCCTTTCAGAAAAGTAAATTGATTGAACTGCGCAATAAGCAGTGAAGGAATAGAGAGGAATGTTAGTGCAACTAACAGAATGGCGATAAATTTTCTCATTATACTTGGTTTAATAGTAAAAGAATGGTGGCTATAGTTCACAGAATTATAGTATCTAAATATCGGCTACATGAAACTGAGCAAAAACCTTAGTGGCTTTCAAGGGGAAAAGACGGGAATTCAAAGGAGGGAAACACGGTCTCGAAATTCACTCAATAAAGAGCAGGTTAAAAATCCAGAAAATTATACTTGCAAACAATCCCAGATTTCTGTGATATTTCTACTTATACAACATAATAAAGGGAGTATCAATGAAACCGTGCCGCTATTTCAGACCTTGAATGAATGTTGAGCTTGTTGTAGATATTCTTTGTATGTGTAAACAGGGTTTGCAAACTGATAGTGCAGATATCGGCTATATGCGTATACGATTTTCCCCGTATTGATTGATAAGACACGAATCAATGCGGGGAAGAGTTATTAAAAATTATTTTTTAACTACCCTGAATGTTTTTGATGCTGTATTAGAGGCTGTACTTCTTGATTTAACATTAATGGTAACTATACATACTTCATTAAAAGGCAAACCATTAATTGTAGCAGTTACTGGTGTGATAGTACTTTGCAACGATTGAGAAAATACAACAGAATTATCCGATTCTTTTTTACAACTAATATCAATGGTAACTCCCAAAGCAGGCATTCTGCTTTGAATCAGAATACTGAATGAGTAATCACTACCTAGTGACTGAGCAATTGTATTACCGGGGTCAGGATTAAGCGCAATAATTAAGTTCTCTTCATTTACACCACCACCACCTCCTCCGCCTGAAGAACTTTTTTTACAACCTGTACTAAAAGAAATAAATACAAGTATGCATAAAATATTTTTAATGACACGCATAATAATTATTGTTTAATAATAAGCTTGTGAATAGTTTCGTTTTTTTGTTTATCAGTAATACTGACTAAATAAGTACCCCGGGCTAATTTTTTCATATTGACAGACCCGTTTGTTACATTGAGATAATAATGCAATGCAACTTTTCCGGTGATGTCCATTATTGTGATATCCAGTTTTCTGTTGCTGCGGTTACTGATGTACAGGTTATCATTAACCGGGTTAGGAAATACAACAACATCATAGTTCCATGCAGAAGGATTAACAATACCGGTAGCAACAAAATTGAAAACGGATGAAATACTGTTACAGCCATTTAAAGTTACCTGCACAGTATAAGGGCCCGCCGCTTGTACAGTATATTGCTGATTGGTAGCTCCGCCAATAGAAACACTATTCAAAAACCATTGATTGCCCGACACAGATGAAGACTGTAAAATATTTCCGGTAGCAGTTATAGTTGGGATTGGTGGAAGAGGATTAACTAAAACAACTATAGCATTTGATGTTGCGGACACGCAACTATTCAATATAACTTTTACTGTATAGCTGCCACTTGCATTTGCAATATAGGTAGTAGCGGTTGACCCACCGATTGCAATTCCATCTTTGTACCATTGATTACCGTTGGCTGCGTTGGAAGTTAATGTAACACTTCCACCTGTACAGAATGTAATAGCAGTGCCTGCTGTTATTGTAGGAGTAGTTGGCGTTTGCGTAACGGTTACCGGAACACTTGTGGCCGGAGATGAACAAGAACCTACGGAATAAGACACAGAATAATTAGTGAAAACTGTTGGTTTGGCATACACTGTTGAAAGTGCCGTACCCGTATAAGGAATTGTACCTGCTGCATCGGTATAGAGTCCAGTATTTGGAGTCCAGATACATGGATAAGGAATTATTGTGGTATAAGTAATATCGATTGACCAGCTGATGAATGTACCCGCATCGCCAGGGAATAGATCTGCCCATGCAAGTGTCCAGTTGCCATTTGGAATAGTATACAAAGCATTCCATAAATTAGTAGTGGGAGTAAAAGCAGTTGGCCCGGTTGGTGTGTTAAAAAATGTAGGCGTAGTGGCCGCATCGGCTTTAAAAGTGGCACTATATGGCTGTACTCCTGTACTTAGTAAATTCAATCCGGATGAACTTATCATCGTATTTGTAAAAGCCGGAGCCAATATGCCTGTGCCTGCACCCGTCTGGCTAATGCAATAATCAAGGTTTAATACCTGTGCATTAGGAGACTTTAGAACTACCACCATATCACCAATAAAGCTATGTGTTGCATTCATGTGGATAACAACATTGGTGATAACAGCTCCGGCAGGAATGGTGGAAATATTTATACTGTTGTTGGACCCAGCTACGGAATTATCAATAATAGGAATATTAATAGTTCCTGATGATTGCGAAAGAGTACCACTTAAAAAAGGAGCAGTAACATTTAATGCTAATGGCGCATTGCCTGAACAAAGTAGAGGAGCAGCAGGGGATATTGTTGGCGCAGGTGTTATTGAAATTACTGTAACAACAATAGCATTCGATGTAGATGACTCACATCCACTCAATGTAACTTTTATAGTATAGCTTCCACTTGCATTTGCAATATAGGTAGTGGCAGTTGAGCCACCGATTGCAATTCCATCTTTGTACCATTGGTTACCGCTGGCGGCATTGGAAGTTAATGTTACACTTCCTCCTGTACAGAATGTAGTTGCTGTGCCAGCTGTAATAGTTGGTGTAGCCGGTATTGAATTTACTGTAACAATAATTGCGTTTGATATTGTAGACACACAACTATTCAATGTAACTTTTACTGTATAGCTACCACTTGCATTTGCAATATATGTAGTGGCGGTTGAGCTGCTGATAGCAATTCCATCTTTGTACCATTGATTACCGCTGACGGCATTGGAAGTTAATGTTACACTTCCTCCTGTACAGAATGTAGTTGCAGTACCTGCAGTTATTGTTGGTGTAGCCGGAATAGGATTTACAGTAACAACAATAGCATTGGATGCAGCAGACGAACATCCATTCAATGAAATTTTTGTTGTATAACTGCCACTTGCATTTGCTATATATGTTGTAGCGGTTGAGCCGTTGATAGCAACTCCATCTTTATACCACTGATTGCCGCTTGCTGCATTGGAAGTCAACGTTACGCTTCCGCCGGTACAAAAAGTTGTGATAGTTCCCGCTGTTATTGTAGGTGTGGGCGGAATGGGAGAATAACTTATTAATATTATACTGCTCACATTGATACAAGGTCCGGATAAAACTTTTCTTTTGAAATAAATTGATTGGCTGATATTAGTTGCAGTATAATCTTTTGAACTAGCTCCTGGAATAGGTGCAAAGTTTATATTATCTATACTGCTTTGCCACTCGTACTGGTACGTTCCATTTCCACCAGATGGTGTGCTGCCGGTTATTAAAGTAGAGTTAACAGCACCGCAAATTGTATTAGCTACAGCAGAAATTGTATTATTTGTAATACTCACAGGACAAGTCGGCGCTAAATAATTTTTGGAGGTATAGTTATAAGTAGAAAAGTTAGACACACTGGCAGTATAAACATACCCACCCATCCAGTTACTGATAGAAGAAGGAATGGAATCAACCAGGTCGGGAATAGCAGACTGGCATATGTTTGAGCTTCTGAATAATCTGATATCATTTATTTGTGTTGCACCCGAACCAGGGGCAGCAATTAAAGCGTCTGCTTCTGATTGACGGATATAAAGCCTGATGCCTACTGGCGAACCTGGAGAATTGGTGCTGGTGATATTGATATTGCGGTTTAAAAATTTATTATTATTACCATCAGACCTAATTGCGCCATTATGAACATATAAAGAAATATTCACCTGGCCGAGATTGTTACCGTTGGCATTAATCTCAGCAATCGCATCTCCTTTATCATCAGTAAAAGCTACCCACTCATTATTATTACTACTGTTAATAGTTACAGGAGAAAGACTATAACAGGAACCGGGAATACCTGTTGAAACAATTGCAGGTACTGTTTCAATTTTGCAAAATGTAGGAGTGGCTCCATTTGCACCACCAAAATCAAGCTTTTTAGTAAAGGTGTTTGTGTTTAAATCATATTCATAAAAAATTCCAAGGCCATTATTTCCTCCATCTCTTGCAGTGCCATACAAGCGGTTGCTAACAGGAGTTAAATCACTCCATGCATATATTGGTGTAAATGAGGCCACGTCAGGGATTGTATATTTTTTTACCGCTGTATTGGCTACAGGGTCATATTCAATTATACCATTGGGTACAGTCCCGTATAGTTTATTATTCACTTTTGTAAATGCCCCCCTGGGAAAAGAACCTAAACTGCCCAATCCCATTTTCAAAGTAAACTGCAGGGTTGCAGGATCATATTCTGAGATTGTGCCAATAGATGATGGGGATCCTCCCTGAGTAGATAAGGCATAAAATTTACCGTTGAACTCTGTTAATCCATTTCCACGACTCATTTGACTGGGACCTGAACCGTCTGCAAGATATCGTCTGGTAATAATGTGACCAACGGGGTCATATTCAAACATTGTACCTGGTGATAAACCATAAAACTTGTTATTGCTAAGGGTGAGGGTTCCTTCAGTTCCCATGTTGCGGTTTGAGACTGGGTCGTTAACATGAAGGTGTTCAAGACTAATGATATTGGTTGAAGTATCAAACGTAATAATTCCTCCCCCTCCTGATTCTCCATTTGGAGCTTGCCCCCCAGCGTTAGTTAACCCATAAAACTTATTATTAAAAAAGGTAAGTCTGCCATACGAACTGAAGGTTGTAGATAAAGAATTGTAAAAATTATTGTAGCTAGCACGTTTCTGAAAAGTACTGTTAAGTAAATCATAGTTGTAAATCATACCGACTCCAAAATCTCCACCTGTTTCAGTTATCCCATACAGTTTTGAGCCCAGTAAAACAACACCACCGTTTGGAAAGCTGCCTTCATTTGAAGCATTATTAAAATCAAACTCTTTAGCAAGTATGTTGGTGGCTGGATCAAACTCGAAACAAGTACCAAAATCCAAAATTCCACCGCGAACTGCCAGACCATATAACTTGCCATTAAATATAGCCAATACCCCTGTCACAGATGTATTGCCTATAGCAGTAGAACTGAAATCAGCCTTCTTAAAAAAAATATTTGTAACAGGGTTATATTCAAAAACTACTCCTACATTATTGACACCACCGGATTGGCTCAATCCCCATAATGTGTTGTTATAAACCAGCAGTTCTTTGGCATACGGTGAAGAAGCCGTAAAAGTAAATTCAGATGTATAAGTATTTGTTGCTGGATCAAACTCATAAATGTTCGAACCGGTAGTTCCGTAAAATTTATTATTTAAAACTGTCAAGCCCCCAAATGCGTTACTTTGAAAAGTAAAACTGTATAATGTATTGAAAGCATTAGTTGCCGGGTTAAATTCAATAAAAGATCCGAAATTGTTGATTCCACCTATAGGAGTGGCCCCATAAAATTTATTATTGTAAATACAAAGATCCCCGAGTATTCCTCCCCCACCTCCTCCTACTCCCACATCGTTACTAGTTAGGTTATATAAAATTTGAAATAGGTTTGAGGAAGGGGTATATGAAAAAATAACTCCGAGGTTATTGGCGCCTCCAAATCTTAATGTGCCATATAGTTTTCCATTATATTCAACCATTGCTCCAAAAGGAGCTCCGCCGGTTGTTGTATTATTCAGATCAAGTTTTTTGGTAAATATTTTGGTCGCCGGATCAATTTCATATAATACTCCAACTCCATTTATACCGCCAGCTGTAGTTAATCCATATAATTTATTGCCAAAAACTGTTAGTCCCCTTAATGGCTTTTCGCCATCAATTCCGCTAAATGAATGGATAAGTTCATATTGATTTGTTACAGGATCATATCTGAAAACTACACCAAGATCCCATGTACCACCCAAATAAGTAACCCCATATAGTTTGCCGTTATAATCAACTAATTTAGTTGATTGTGGTCTTGCACCTGTGAACTCACTTGTAAAACTTTTACGCACAGTATATTTATTGCCGTATTGATCTGTGGAAAACAATGTACCGTAATTGGAGATGCCACCTTTGCCAGTAGTTCCCCATAACTGATAAATCCCTTGGGATTTTAATATTCCCAATCCACAATAAAGAATAAATAGAATAATAGCAGCTAGTTTTTTCATAACAAATAATTTTCATTTCAGGTAATCTTTACCTGCAACTAATCGAACGTCTGATTATTTTCAAGGGATAAATGATAGGAAGTTCAAAGCAAGAAAACACGGTTCAGCAATTCACTCAATAAAGTACATGCTAAAACTCAAAAAAGTTATAATAGAAAACAATCCCAGATTTCTGTGATATTTCAATTTATACAACATAATAAAGGGAGCATCAATGAAACCGTGCTGCTATTTCAGACCTTGAATGGATGTTGAGCTTGTTGTAGATATTCTTGGTATGTGTAAAAAGGGTTTGCAGGCTGATATTGCAGATATCAGCTATATGCTTGTACGATTTTCCATCAATAAGAAATTGCAAAATTTCTTTTTCTCTTTTGGTAAGGCTATATTGTTCGAGTTCATGTTGGCGGTCGCCTTCTTTACGACTGAAAAACTCGAGCATTTTGCGGGCAATCTTTCCATTCATAATACTTTCGCCATTGTGTATTGCTTTAATAGCTTCAATGATTTTTTCCGGCGAATCTTTTTTAAGCAAATACCCCTGTGCGCCGGCTTTGATGGAGTTGAATATTTTATCTTCATCTTCAAAAACGGTTAGCATAAAAACACCTGCCTCAGGTAAATGTTCTTTAATCAATTTTACACCTTCTATACCGTTTCGCACCGGAAGATCTATGTCAAGGATGATTACATCCGGTTCCGCTTCATACAGGGCATCCATCATAGAAAGGTTTTCTGCAGTGTAAACCAATAGTAAATCAGGCTGACTGCTGATGAGTACCTGCATAGCTTTGAGGTAAGAAAGATTGTCTTCAACAATGGCCACCCTTATCATAGTGCTAAAAGTAAATTTAAAATAAACAAATCTGCATACCAGTTTTCTGGTATTAAACAGGAATACTGATAGTGATCCTGGTTCCGTTACTGTTTTCTGTAGTAATGTTTCCTTTCATGGTGGCTACCCGCTGGGCAATATTACTGAGACCTTTCCGGTCTTTGCGGATACTGGTTTCGTCATAACCTATACCGTCATCTTCCACAATAAGTAATAGTTTTTTTTGTTGCCGTGAAAACTTTACTCGGATATGTTTGCATTTTGAATGTTTGATGGCATTATTGATAAGTTCTTTGGCTACTAAATAAATATCATGTGTAATTTCTACAGTTAGTTTTATATCAGCATCGGGCAGTTCATTTTCAATTTCAAATGAAATTTCCCTGGCTTGTGTTATTGGTTCGGCATAGGATCGCAGACGGTTTACAATGCTTGTGGTGCTTTCATTTTTTGGATTGATGCTCCAGACCAGCTCATCAAGTTTGTTGATAACGTCACTTACGTTTTGGTTAATAGCATCAAGAAAGGAGTCTTTGTTTGTTTCTTTTTTTGCTAACCCGGCATAGATATTAATACTGCTTAATGTTGAGCCTATTTCATCATGCAGATCAGAAGATATTCGTTGGCGTTCATATTGTACAGCCAATTGTTTTTCCAAAATATTTTTTTGCTTTCGCAAATTGTAAACATAAATAAACCTGCTGATGAAAAATATTAATACCAATAAAAAAGTAATTGCAAGTATCCTGAACCACCATGTTTTCCACCAGGGTGGCCGGATGGTGAATGTGTACTTAAATTCATTACTCCAATAACCCTCGTTGTTCATAGCCTTAACTATGAAAGTATAGTTACCCTGCGGCAGGTTACCATAGGGTGCACTTGTATTGGTTGTTAACGAACTCCAGTTTTCATCCATGCCCTCCAGTTTATATTGATATTTTACATTTTGCGGTTGGCTCATGGTAATACCAATAAAATCAAAAGTGATGTAATTGTTTTTATATGCCAGGCTTAAATGCTCAGGTATATTATACCAATTGCTTGGTCCATCGAATTGAAAATTTTCAACTCTTATTCCATTACCCAATAAAAAACTACTGTCCTTTTTTTGTTTCAATTTTGGCCAGGCAATATTTTCGTTAAATAATTTAATTGCTGTGATTTGAATATTTGGCGGGATGGTATCTCTAGATTCTACATTGGGATTAAATGCTGTTACTCCAGTATTCGTACCAATCCAGATAGTTCCATCTTTAGATTGAAGTATTGCATTACTATTACAACCGATACCTAAAAAACCATCAACATACTTATAGTTTTTAAAAAAAATATCGCTTTCATAAATTTTATTCAACTTTACTCTCTCTGAAAAAAGGGCTGATTTTTGAGCTGTTAATTCACTTAAACCAAAACGTGTACCGAACCAGAGATTTCCTCGTTTATCCTCAAGGATACTCGCAATAAAATTATTTATTAATCCTTCCTTCTCGGTAAAATTTGTCATAGAATGACCATCATATTTCGTTATGCCTCCGCCAACAGTACCGAACCAGAAATTTCCCAGTTTATCTTCAAGGATAGTAATTACAGCATTATTAGTTAAACCTTCCTTTTCGGTAAAATGTGTAAAGTTTGCCTGTCCGGCAGGCAGGGATTGGCCATCGTATTTCGAAACTCCGCCATCAGTACCAAACCATATATTCCCTGATCGATCTTCTCTTATACAAAAAATATAGTTATTACTTAATCCTTCCTTCTTCGTAAAATTTATAAATGATTGACCATTGTATTTCGAAATACCGCCAGCGGTTCCTATCCAGAGGTTTCCTGATTTATCTTCAATAATACTATTCACATCATTGTTGATTAATCCATCCTTCTCTGTAAAATATACAAATGTGCGGTTATCGTACCTGACAACTCCCTTATAAGTTGCAAACCAAATATTTCCGGATTTATCCTGCAGGATACTTCTGATATGGATATCCAACCCTTCTTTTTCTCCAAACTGTGCAAATGATTTCCCATCGAATTTCGAAACTCCACCGCCCCAGGTACCAAACCAGATATTCCCAGATGTATCTTCCAGTAAACTAAAAACATAATTCTTGCTCAGCCCTTCGTTTTCTGTAAAATGTGTAAAAGGTTGATTATTATATTTTGAAACTCCTCCGCCTGCTGTACCAAACCAGATATTTCCGGATTTATCTTCCAGTATAGTATAAATATCATTGTTGCTCAAACCTTCCCTTTCTGTAAAATTTGTAAAAGATTGACCATCGTATTTCGAAATTCCGTTAAAAGTACCGAACCAAATATTTCCAAACCTGTCTTCCAGGGTACTGAAAACTCTATTATTACTTAATCCTTCCTTCTCAGTAAAATTTGTAAAGGACCTACCATCAAATTTCGAAACACCACCTCCTGTTCCGAATAAGAGATTTCCGGATTTATCTTGCAGGATTGTGTAGACCTCATTATTGATTAAGCCTTCTCTTTCAGTAAAATTTGTAAAAGTCCAACCATCGAATTTGGAAACTCCACCTCCTGTTCCGAACCAGATATTTCCGGACCTATCTTCCAGGATTGTGTAGACATCATTATTACTTAATCCTTCCTTTGTGGTAAAATGAGTGAATGATTTACTATGGTATTTCGAAACCCCACCTGCTGTTCCGAACCAGATATTTCCGGATTTGTCTGCAAGGATGCTTCTGACATTATTATTTATTATGCCTTCTTTTTCAGTAATGTGTGTGAATGAACGACCATCGAATTTTGAAACTCCGCCACCCAGGGTACCAAACCAAATATTTCCTGATTTATCTTCCAAAATACTTCTGACATCATTATTAATTAATCCTTCTCTCTCGGTATAATTTGTAAATGACCGGCCATCGTATTTTGAAACCCCGCCAGCGGTACCAAACCAGATGTTTCCCGATCTGTCTTCTAATAAACAAGTTACAATATGATGCAATAGTCCGTGTTGTTTTCCAAACACACTGAAGCTGCCTTTAAAGGTCATTTCTTTAGCTATAAATATTTCCGGTATGCCTGCAACAAATGAATTGTCTATAGCGAGAACTGTTTTGGGAAGGAGAAAAGTATCAATGCCGGGTGTTATAATTTTTGGTTTACCTGCTATAACAATTTTGGGTACTCCTGCAATGTGTATGTTATTATTGAACCGAACTTTCAACGGGTTACCTGCCGAAATCTTTTTCAGCATGCTTTCATCAACAGGTATATTCTTCGGAACAGCCATGCTGTCTATAGGAACTAAATAGCCTTTTGCTACTACAACTTTTGGGGCAAAAGTAGTTTGGCGTTTTTCCGCTTGCTGTTGGTTACATGATAAATTAATCAGTAAAAGGAAAAATAAAATGAGCCGCTTGTTAAACTTTATTTGCAATGGTCTGGTAATTTTTTTTTGTTAATGCATATCCAGTTCGTAAAGTGTCAAAGCAAAAATTACCAGGCAGGTATTCTTTGTTTTCTTATTGTTCTTCCCCATCTTCCAGCAAATTCAAATCAACCGAATCCATACCTGCTATACCTTCAATAGAACCGCGGACATGAGCAGCACTCAATAAAATTTTATCTAATTGTTTTTCTCTTTGTTTCCACAATTTTTCCATAGCATCCCTTTCTCTTTGAATAGAAATTTTCATACTCATAAATCCTTCACGGATGGCTTTCCATTGCTCTGCAAATTCTGAACTGGTGAGGTAATTATATAACAAGTGCATTTTATCACCTTTATTATCCTGGTTTTTTGCTGCGTTAAAAATTTTAATTATTGCATCACGCAGCATAAATGAAACTGCTTTTACTTCGCTGAATGAACAAATCCATACGCCATCTTTTTCCCCAAACTGGTTCATATCTTTTGGCATTGCCTGTGTAACTAATACTGCAACATCAGCACCCTGGTTGCGCATATCGGCTTTTAATTTTTCTATCCAGTCGCCACCAAAATCTTTTGTCCGCTTACTTTCATAAATAATTTTACCGCATTCCAAACCAAAATTATTTTTTACTGATTGAATACAATCTGCCCCCCGAACACCTTTGCCTACTTCAGTTATCATATCATACGGAAATGCAGTGCGAAGCAGTTCTTCCAACAATAATTCCTGGGCTTCGCCTTGCGTTTGCATACTTCCCTGCTCTGCTCTGCGTTTCATTTCTTCAGCCAATTTTCTTTGGGCCTCCAGTTTTTCTTCCATTTCTTTTATCCGCAAATTGAATTCTGTTTCTTTGGCTGCAATTCTTTGTTCTTCCAATTTTCTTATTTCTATGGAAAGTTTTTCTCTTTCCTGTTGCAATGTTTTTTGAACAGATAATTCAAGCTCTTCTTCTTTGGTTTTCAGCTCCTGTTCTTTTTTTAAAAATTGAACTTGTTGCTGACGGGCTTCTTTTAATTTTTCTTCATTGTCTTTATTATTTTGTTCAAGCAGGCGCATTTTGTTTTCAAAATCACCCACTATGTTTTTTCTTAAGGCATCTTCGGTTTCTTTTTGAATTTTTAATTTTTCCGTATCAAATTCTTTCTCTTTTTTTCTTTTCCAGTCTTCCGCCTGTTGATTCACTTCTTTTTTAATTTCTTCACGAATTGAATCAGTAGCTTCAAAAACAGTTCCGCAATTCGGACATTTTATTTCGTTGCTCATATATTTTCTGTTATAATAAAGGTACGTGATTAAATATTTTCTCCTTTGGGTTCCTCCAGCTTCTCCTTCCAGTAATAAGATGTTGTAGCAAGATGACCAATTAAATCAAATACTGCTTTGAGAATAAGAAAAGTAAGCCCTGGCTGCCAGTGAAGAAACTGGGGCAATAAAATAGTTAAGTGCATCGGCACAATACGCAGGTAGGGAATGAAAAACATTTTAGTGACACTCCGTGGCACATTTTTGTAAATAGTTTTATTCTGAATAAACTGAACGAGTGAACTGAACAGTAAACCCAGCAATGCGATTTTCAAAACAGAAAAATCAATGGCTGTAAACTTAAAGTAGATAGCTATGAAAACGAGATAGCCAAGATGAAAGCCACCATAATGGACAAGAAAGAAAAAAGACAGGCAGCCTTTTGCTTTGCCGGGGCTGGGCACATCATTATTAATCGTGAAATTGCCAATTTCCACTTTATGCAAAGTGAGCATATCAAAGAAATTAAAAATTCCAAGGATTACACTTTGCAGCCAGAATATCCATATCAATGTGGTGTAATAATTTGGATCATCTCTGTATTCAACAATTAATAGAATGTTGAAAGCCATTAATGCCCAGAATGAAGGATCTTTTAAAATTTTTTGTATAGGTTTCATGCTGTTAATTCAATTCTGAATGTGGTTCCTTTGCCAGCCTCGGATTGTTTTACATAAATACGGCCTTTGTGAAATTGTTCGATGATGCGTTTAGATAAACTTAAACCTAAACCCCATCCACGTTTTTTTGTAGTGAAGCCGGGTTTAAAAACTCTGGTAAAATTTTGTTTACTCATTCCTTTTCCAGTATCAATTACATCAATGATTGTTTTATTATCCTTGCTGAATATGTCAACAATAATATTTCCTTTTCCTTCCATTGCATCTAACGCATTTCTTAAAAGATTTTCTATCACCCAGTCAAACAACGGACCGGATACCATTGCATCTATTTCATTTTTGCCTTGTGTGTTTAAAATAAAATTTATTTTACCTGAAGAACGCTTCCGCATATAATCAACCATATTGCTGACCTGTGTTACAATATTTCTTTTTTCAAGCTGTGGGGTGCTGCCTATTTTTCCAAAACGATCGCTTACCAGTTGTAACCGGATAACATCTTTTTGCAGTTCACTTACAATTTTTTCATTTGCTGGATTTTCTTTCAGCATTTCCACCCAACCTTCGAGCGATGATACAGGAGTGCCGAGTTGATGTGCCGTTTCTTTTGCCATACCGGCCCATACCTGGTTTTGCGTGGAGCGGTAACTACTGCGCAAAGCAAGTAGTGTAATTAGAATAAATAATCCAACAATAAATAATTGTACAATTGGATAATAACGTACTTCTTTCAGCAATTTTGATTCGCCATAATAATAGTGATTGCGTTTTAATGAATCAACCGGGTCTGTCCAGATAACTGGTTCATTGAGTGATTTAAATTCTCTGAATTTTTTTTCAACATATTTTTTATCCAGTGCTTTTGCAGAATCAAGATTGACATGTTCGATGATACTGTCTTTTTCATTTGTTTGAATAATTGGAATTGTTTCATTCTGTGTAAGAATTGAAGATGCCAATCTCGTATCGCTTATTTCCGGGCTATTAATAAGCGATTGTCCCGCTGCCACCCATTGCTCAACTTTCATTCTTTCATCAGCCGAAATTTTATTAGCAAGATATCTTGAATAAAATATGGTTCCTGTTACAATGCTGATGGCAATAATAGCCAAAATGGTTTTCCAGTTTAATAATTGGTGAAACATCACCGAATTTAGTGAGGATATACCGGGTTGCCTTATTTTTGAGAACAAAAATTTTATTTTGAATCAACCACCCAAAATTTCTATCGTAATTCTTAACTGGAATGGTCAAAAATACCTTGAACAATTTCTCCCTTCAGTACTGGCATCCGATTATCCAAATTTTGAAATTGTTGTGGCAGATAATGGCTCAACGGACAATTCGGTTTCATTTGTCGAATCAACATATCCATCCATCCGGATTATTAAGCATAAGGAGAACTATGGTTTTGCGAAAGGCTACAATGAAGCATTAAAACGAATTGAAGCAGATTATTATTTTATTTTGAATTCTGATGTTGAACTATTAGCGGGATCATTAAAGCCGCTGGTTAATCTATTGGAAAATGATAAATCAATTGCAGCTTGCCAACCGAAGTTGCTCGCATTTAACAATAAAAAAATATTTGAATATGCCGGTGGGGCAGGGGGCTGGTTAGATGCATATGGATATCCTTTTGCAAAAGGAAGAATCTTTGATTCATTTGAAGAGGACAAAGGACAATATGATAACTGTGAACCCATTTTTTGGGCAAGCGGTGCAGCTTTATTTATCCGGTCTTCTGTTTTTAATGAAGTAAAAGGGTTTGATAATTATTTTTTTGCCCATCAGGAAGAAATAGATTTATGCTGGCGCATACAATTGATGGGGTATAAAATTTATTCTTGTCCGGCATCAGTTGTTTATCATGTAGGTGGGGGCACATTGCCTAAAGGGAACTCGTTAAAAACGTTTTTAAATTTTAGAAATAACCGGATAATGCTTTCAAAGAATCTGCCGTTTTGGAAAGCTGTTTGGGTTTTGTCAGTAAGATTGGGATTGGATGGATTTTCAGCATTAAAAGGATTACTATCTGGAGATACAGGATATTTTATTGCCATTCTTAAAGCTCATTTCGCTTTTTTTAGTTGGTGGCTGTTTCATCGGGGTAAAAATTCAAATTCTTTTCAGAGAAATAAAGCCCTTTCAGGGTATTTGAAAAAGAATATAGCATGGCAGCATTTTGTGAGAAAGAAAAAATATTTTAGCGAGATTGTTGGCAAATAAGATTTTTATTTTCGCTTGAACCATTATTTTTGCAACTTAAATTATTCTTTTATGGCTCAACAGTCAGAATATCAAACCGAGTTTCAAAAAATACAGGACAAAGATTTTACTCATAGCTGGGTTTCATCTTCCAGTTTTCTTTTTTATTTACAAGCGGCTTGTCTTGTGGCTTTTTTGTTTGGTGCTAGTTATATGCTTTATACTAAGCGTTTTCACAAACCAGAAGTGAAGATTCAGGAAAGTTCACTCTATACACCGCAGTATAAGTAATCATTTTAAATTTTTTTAAAAAGGTCTCATTCCTTATTTTTGCCGCCCCACTTACGTTAAAACTATAGTGGGCAATCCTTAAGTTCTTTATCATTTGTCGAATTGAAATTTCGACTCACAGGCGAAAGTAGCTCTCCCGATAGTTATCGGGATGGTAGAGTACGATCCGCCAATTGGCGGATCGGGGTGATCCAAAAAATAACAAACAAAGTTCTTATACATTTTATGCGAAAGTAGCTCATTTGGTAGAGCACGATCCGTCAACTGGCGGATCGGAGTGACCGGAAAAATAACAAACAAAGTTCTTTACATTTTATGCGAAAGTAGCTCATTTGGTAGAGCACGACCTTGCCAAGGTCGGGGTGGCCGGTTCGAGCCCGGTCTTTCGCTCCATTATCCATCGGTTTTGCTGGTGGATTTTTTTTCTTACAACTGTATCAAGTTCTTTTCTTTTACCCCGGTGGTGGAATTGGTAGACACGCAGGACTTAAAATCCTGTGGGCAGTAATGCCTGTACGGGTTCAACTCCCGTCTGGGGTACACATCACACGTTACAATTTTTTTTAATCTGCCCTGGTATGCGAATCTCTTTAATGCCCAGGTGGCGAAATTGGTAGACGCACCACCTTGAGGTGGTGGCACTGGAAACGGTGTGCTGGTTCGAATCCAGTCTTGGGCACCAAGCTCTGATTATTCTTCAGGGCTTTTTTTTATGTCATTTTACGTTTACATATTATACTCTCAGGATTTTGACAAGTTCTATATTGGACAAACAGAGAGCATTAATGCCAGAATTGCAAGGCATAATGGCGGTACTGAAAAAGCTACCAAGCCCTATCGACCATGGATATTGAAATGGCATACGGAAAAACAAAATAGATCCGAATCTATGCAATTGGAAAAAAAATTAAAAAATCTTTCTAAAGAAAGATTGAAATCATTTATTGAAAAATATAGTTGAAGGGGTGGCACTGGAAACGGTGTGTCCTGACTGTAAACGTCAGGATCTTGGGCACAAAAACAAAAAAGCCTCATCATAGGATGGGGCTTTTTTGTTAAATACTGTTTCTACCAGACTTTATTTCAAATCTTTAAGAAGATCTTCGTTCTGTTTTACAAATTCAGGAAAATTGGTTGCCTTAGCAATTTTAATTGCATTATTTGCTGCAGCAATTGCTTCTTGTTTTTTACCAAGTTTGGCAAGAATTCTTGTTTTTAAAGTATGAACCCATGGTTGTGCATTTGGCGATGCATCTGTTGCTTTATTAATCCAGCCTAAAGCCAGGTTCATATCTTTTCCATTGTCAAAATAATACTGTGCGGCAACATAGTAAGGACGATTGTCTTTGTTCATGATGTTGTCGATCTGCTTCATAACTTTTGATTCCACATCTGCAGTGATTTGAATTCC
>JANPEU010000411.1:0-1710 GCA_031423175.1 Bacteroidota bacterium | reverse complement strand
AAAAAGGGGAATAAAAAAGTTGTACTCCTTAAAGATTTTTTTAATGAACTTTAATATATATTCCACAAAAGCCTTTTTTAAATTCAACTAGAATTATTATTCTGATCTATGACTGATTTTAATAAACTATTCCAATCTTTTTTATCACTTAAAGTAGGTGTAATCGGTGATGTAATGCTCGACACTTATATGTGGGGCAGTGTGGACCGTATATCCCCAGAAGCCCCTGTGCCTGTTGTTTCATTGCATGAAAAGGAATATCGTGTTGGCGGTGCCGGAAATGTGGCATTGAATTGTAAAACATTAGGGGCACAGGTTTTTATGCTAACAGCAATGGGTAATGATGATGAAGCAATTCATCTGGAAGAATTATTTAATTCATCGGGTATTAATACATCCTGGTTGGTGAAAAGTAATAACCGTATTACAACCAGTAAAACAAGAATCATCAGCCGGAATCAGCAAATGATGCGGTTGGATAATGAAGTAACACATGATTTGAACCCTTCTGATGAAAATGCAATGATTGAAAAGGTAGAAGCTTTTATTGTTGCAGAAAAACCGGATATACTCATTTTTGAAGACTATAATAAAGGAGTGTTAACTGAAAGCCTGATTTCAAAAGTCACTAAACTTTGTTTAGCAGCTGGCGTATTAACAGCCGTTGATCCAAAACGAAAGAATTTTTTCAGCTATAAAAATGTAAACATCTTCAAACCCAACTTGAAAGAAGTAAAAGAAGGATTGAATATTATTGCTGATTGTTCTAATGAAGAAGCATTAGTTAAAGTACATAACGAATTGTCTGGAATTCTTTCTCACCAGATTTCATTTATTACTTTATCTGAGAAGGGGGTCTTCTATCAGCAAAATGATTTGCATAAAATTATCCCATCTCATTTCCGGAATATTTCAGATGTTTCAGGAGCCGGTGATACGGTCATTGCAGCAGCATCATTGGTATATGCCAGTACAAAAAATATTCAGCTGATGGCCGAGGTTGCAAATATTGCCGGTGGATTGGTTTGTGAAGAAGTGGGTACAGTTGCCATTGATAAAGAAAAATTATTAAAAGAATGTGAGCTACTGCTCACCTGAAAGCCCCTCTGAATCTTCCGCCGGGAGGCGGAGAGAACCCCAACACGCAAATCAACTTGTTTAAAGATACTATTCTTGTTTTGATGATTCGTTCTTCATATCAATCATTGACTTGTTTAGCATTCCATCGTAATTGATAATCACCTCAAAGAAAATTTTTATCACAGCAAATACGATGATGAAAGCTTTTCCTGCACCAAAACTTAAAAACATACTTCCTAAAATAACAACAAACTGCTGAATAAAAATCCGGATATAGGGCTGAAATAGTAAGACCATCAACGGAGTTGTTTTGTATTTGCCCGGAAGAATAAAATTATAAATCATACCAAAACCATAACTGATAATAAACCCGGTAAGCATGGTGTATGAATTACTGCCTAATAACTGCGGCCATTTATAAAAAAAACTAAAAAGACTCAGGCTTCCGTCTTTTACAATTCCGGATACACCAAAAAATATTGACATCTGAATGGCTACAAACATTCCATAATGAACTAAAAAGAAAAACATAAAGAACAAGCCATGCTGCTGGGTTCGGTTTGGGCCATTGTACCAGGTATCCGTTCTTCTTACGGCAGTTACAATCGCCATTTTAATTAAATTAAAAAT
>JANPEU010000410.1:0-9540 GCA_031423175.1 Bacteroidota bacterium | reverse complement strand
CTGGCATCGGTATATAATGCATGTTCTACTTTATACACCATGGATATTTATAAAAAGCAAAAACCGAATGCATCAGAAAAAGAATTGGTAAGAGTGGGTCGGATAGCCACTGTGGTAATAGTAATATTAGGTATGGCATGGATACCTATGATGGGAAAAATAGATTCCGGATTGTATAATTATTTACAAAGCGTTCAATCTTATTTAGCGCCACCAATAGCCGCTGTATTCTTATTGGGCGTATTTTTTAAAAGACTTAATGGAAAAGGAGCTTATGCAGCTATGGTCATTGGATTTATTTTAGGAATATTAAAACTCACGTTACAAATGTTTCAGAAAGATTTACCCGCAGATGGATTGCTGCATAGTTTTGCAACCATCAACTTTCTTTATTTTTGTATCTATTTATTCTTGTTCTCCATTGTTGTAATGGTTGCAGTAAGTTTGATGACCCCAAAACCAAGTGAAGAACAAATTAGTGGTTTAACATTTGCAACAACGGTGGCGGGAGACAAAGCCGCAAGCCGGGCAAGCTGGAATAAAGTGGATGTTATCCTTTCATTAATTGTGATTGCTATTATAGTATCCGTATTTATATACTTCTCTCCATTGGGAGTTGGTGGATAAAACAACAGGATTTATATATTAATATGAACAGCTATCTTTTAAAAGAGAAGCTGTTTTTTATTCTGTATAAAAAAAACAAATTATAGCTTTCTGTAGTATTTTTATTTTTAAAAATTATTCTCAAATATGTTCATGCATCAAACCATGCGGTGGTATGGCCCCAATGATCCGGTAAGTTTATCAGATATACGCCAGGCGGGTTGTGCTGGTGTGGTAACGGCGCTGCACCAAATACCTGTTGGCGATATATGGCCGGTAGAAGAAATAAATAAAAGAAAAAGGCTGATTGAAGATGCTGGCATGACTTGGACAGTGATTGAAAGCCTGCCGGTAAGTGATGATATTAAAAAGCAATCTGGTAATTATCTTTTGCATATAGAAAATTACAAAGCCAGTTTAATAAATGTAGCAGCCTGCGGATTAAAAGTTGTTACTTATAATTTCATGCCTGTTTTAGACTGGCTGCGTACTGATATTTCTTATACTATGCAGGATGGAAGTAAGGCGTTATACTTTGAGCGGCTCGCATTTGTTGCTTTTGATTTATTCATGCTTAAGCGACCAGGTGCAGAGAAAGACTACCCTGCAGAAGAAATTGCGAAAGCAAAAGAAAAATTTACTGCAATGAAGAAAGAAGAAAAGGAAAAGGTATTTCGCAATTGTATGTTGGGCTTGCCAGGCAGCGACGATGCGTTTACTCCAGAGCAGGTTTTAACTGCATTAAAAACTTATGAAGGAATAGATCAAACAAAATTAAAAAAACACCTAACTTATTTTTTACAACAAATAATACCAGTTGCAGAAGAATACGGGTTAAAAATGGCGATACATCCAGATGATCCGCCGTATTCTGTTTTGGGCTTACCAAGGATTATGAGTACAGAACAGGATGCCGCCGATTTATTAATGGCAGTGCCTTCTTCGTCAAATGGCTTATGCTTTTGTACGGGATCTTTTGGCGTAAGACCAGATAATGATATTCCAAAAATGCTCAATCGTTTTGGAGACAATATTCATTTTCTTCATTTAAGAAATACAAAACGAGATGGAGTTGGAAATTTTTATGAAGCCGATCATTTGGGCGGAGATACAGATTTGTATGAAGTAGTGAAAGAAATAGTGAAACTGCAGAAACGAAAAAATATTTCTATACCTATGCGACCCGATCATGGGCATCAAATGCTGGATGATTTGAAAAAGAAAACCTACCCTGGCTATTCAGCAATAGGAAGATTGCGGGGATTGGCAGAATTAAGAGGGTTAGAGTTGGGCATTAACCGGAGTTTATCATAAAAAAATTCTTACGAACCAAGCAGATTAAATATTTCCCTTTAGGCATTATTTCTTTATTTTTGCCGCCCGGAGCTAAAAACTCCAATTTAAAAATTAGTTCTTTTAAAATATTGACTGTTCATTCAGTCTTGGACCCTTAGCTCAGTTGGTTAGAGCACCTGACTCATAATCAGGGGGTCGCAGGATCGTGCCCTGCAGGGTCCACTTAGCTCAGTTAATAGGGCATCCCGATTATATCGGGAGGGTCGTAGGATCGTGTCCGCCGTTGGCGGATCCACAATTGTTCTTTAAAATATAGGATCGTGTCCGCCGTTGGCGGATCCATCTTTCAACTGCGGAACATTGTTCCGCTTTTTTTTATTCACGTTATTTTCAATCAGGTTCTTTAACCTTTTATTAACCGCATTGAAAATACATTTGTTTTTTACTTAAAATTTATGAAGAAATCAGTTTTGTTTTTACTCAGCCTTCCACTTGTCTTATTGATAAATGCTCAGGATACCACTGCCGTTTCCCTTAAAAAAAAGAAACCGGTAATTGATCTTTCAGGCAGGGCCAACGATCATTTTATGATTCAATTCGGGTCAGCACAGTGGGCAGGTAAGCCTGAAAGCATTAAAACAAAAGGATTCTCAAAGACATTTAATTTTTATGCAATGTTTGATTTTCCAGTAAAGACCAACCCCAAATTAAGTATTGGTATGGGAGTAGGAGTTGGGTCTGATCATATTGTATTTAATAAAATGTATCTCGGTATAAAAGATCTTACATCAACACTTACGATTGATGACAGAAGCGATTCTGTTTATTTTGAAAAATATAAGCTTGCAGTAGCATGGCTTGAAGCGCCGATTGAATTGCGCTATACAAAAAATCCATTGCGGAGTGGTAAATCATTTAAAGCGGCAATAGGAATAAAAGTTGGTACGCTGGCTAAAGCTCAAACCCGCGGTAGTGATTTTAAAGATTTAACGGGAACTGTCAATCCTTATACGCAGAAAGAAGCCAGCAAACGGTTTTTTAATAAAAACAGGTTGTCTGTTACGGGTCGGGTAGGTTTAGGTTCACTAAGCCTTTTTGGAAGTTACCAGGTTACACAATTATTTAAAGAAGGGCTTGCGCCAAAAATTAATCCCTGGTCAATGGGTATAACAATTAGTGGTCTATAAATAATCTCTATAAAATGGAGAGATGAATAATATTTAAAAAAACAATCCCGCTTGTAAGCGGGATTGTTTTTTTATTTTTACTTTTTATTAAAAAGAATAAATGATCGAGAAAAAGAAAATATTTGAAAAAGAAGAGCAGGCTGTATTAGTTGGATTGGTACATAAAGATCAAACGGAACCACAAGTGCAAGAGTATCTTGATGAACTTGCTTTTCTTGCAGAAACAGCCGGCGCAGTTTCCGTAAAAAGGTTTACTCAAAAACTAGTACACCCTGATCCACGTACTTTTATAGGCAAAGGAAAATTAGAAGAAATAAGAAAATATATTTCAGACAAAAATATTCGTGTTGTAATTTTTGATGATGAGTTAACCGGCTCTCAAATAAATAATATAGAAAAAATTTTAGAAGCAAAAACCATTGATCGCAGCGATTTAATACTTGACATTTTTGCAAGACGGGCAATGACCGCACAAGCAAAGGCGCAGGTAGAGCTGGCGCAATACCAATATATATTACCAAGACTGCGTGGTATGTGGAAACACCTTGAACGTTTGGGTGGTGGTATTGGTACAAGAGGCCCCGGTGAAACGGAGATAGAAACTGACAGAAGGATCGTAAGGGAAAAAATTTCTTTATTGAAAAGAAGATTAGGAGAGATCGATAAGCAATCGTTTACGCAACGAAAGGACAGAGGAGAGTTTATACGTGTTGCACTCGTTGGTTATACCAATGTAGGAAAATCAACTGTGATGAATGTGCTAAGCAAACGAAATGTATTTGCAGAAAATAAATTGTTTGCAACGCTTGATACTACTACAAGCAAAGTCGTTTTTGAAAACACTCCATTTCTATTAAGTGATACGGTTGGTTTCATTCGCAAACTCCCACATCATTTGGTGGAAAGTTTTAAAAGTACATTGGATGAAGTCCGGGAAGCAGATATTTTATTACATACCGTTGATATTTCGCATCCTAATTATGAAGATCAACTTGGTGTTGTAAATAAGACATTGCAAGATTTGAATGCTTTTGATAAACCAACCCTTACCATATTTAATAAAATGGATTTGTACGAAAAAAATACATTTGATGAATGGTTGGATGCTGAAACAAAACAACAGTTATTGGATGATTTAAAAGAACGTTGGCAACGGGAAACAAATAATAACGCTGTTTTTATTTCGGCTACAGAAAAACAAAATATCCCTGAGCTTAGAAATTTGATTCTTGAAAAAGTAAGAACAATGTATAAAATACGATATCCATACAAATCAGAATTTCTTTACTAATGACAGAAAAAAAAAGTACATGGCATAAGGTAGCTGATCATGTAAATGAAATTAATTTTACTGTAAACAATATTGCCGTAGTTGAAGTAAAGGGTAAGAAGATCTGTTTGGGAAAATTTAAAGAAACCGTTTTTGCATTTGCCTTTAAATGCCCACATGCCGGCGGTTTATTAGCGGATGGGTTTATTGATAGTTTGGGAAATGTAGTCTGCCCGCTACATCGGTATAAATATGACATGAGGAATGGTAGAAACGTAACCGGAGAAGGTTATTACCTGAAACATTGGCAAGTGGAAATAAAAGAAACGGGTGTATTTGTGGAAATGGAAGAAAGAACGGGTTTATTTGGATAAATCAATTGACTTTTCTGTTTTGCTAAGAACGATTTTTCCTTATTTTTGCTGCCCGCCAATAAAGGCGGTAAAATAAAATTCCTTAGTAGCTCAGTTGGTTAGAGTCCCGGACATCCGGGATTAATCAAAGGATCTGCTGAAAAAATAAAATTCCTCAGTAGCTCAGTTGGTTAGAGTCCCAGACTTCCGGGGTTAATCAAAGGGTCTGCTGAAAAAATAAAATTCCTCAGTAGCTCAGTTGGTTAGAGCATCTGACTGTTAATCAGAGGGTCTCAGGTTCAAGTCCTGACTGGGGAGCAAAAGGTTCTGAAATTTTTCAGAGCCTTTTTTATTATGTATTACATCTACATTTTATATTCAATGATTTCTGATTTGTATTATGTTGGCTATACAAATAATCCTAAAAGAAGATTAGAAGAAAACAATACCTATTCTTATAATACATTTACTTCGAAACATAGACCTTGGAAATTAAAAACATTTTTTGAATGCGGGTCAAATGAACGTGACGCAATTCGTATAGAACGATTTATTAAAAAACAAAAAAGTAAGAAATTATTGGAACAACTTTGTGATTTCGATTTTATTCCTTCAGGTTTTCTTGCTCAGTTGGTTATCCCGCATTAGGCGGGACGGACATCCGGGATTAATCAGAGGGTTAGGCCTGTCCCGGCTATCCGGAATTCAAGTCCTGACTGGGGAGCAAAAGGTTCTGAAATTTTTCAGAGCCTTTTTTATTTACTAAAGTTATTTTTTACTGCGGTATGAGTCAAAACAAATAATTGTTCAAGATTATTGTAAAGAGCTTAAAAATTCAGAAAATTTTCAGTTTGACTATTTATTTAAAAGCGGTTCAATGATTTTTTGTTTTTCATCTAAATTCTGCCAACCAAAATAATTCTTTGCATTGTTGAAGCAAATATCCTGGATCACATTTCCAATCCACCCGATATCGTTTGGCAATTCTCCATTTTCAATTTCTTCTCCAAACAAATTGCAAAGTAATCTTCTGAAATATTCATGTCTGGGAAAAGATAAAAAACTTCTGCTGTCGGTAAGCATTCCAATAAAACGACTAAGCAATCCCATATTGCTCAGCGTATTCATTTGTTTAGTCATTCCATCTTTCTGATCCAAAAACCACCAGGATGATCCCCACTGAATTTTTCCGGCGGCAGAGCCATCATTGAAGTTTCCAATCATGGTGGCAAACAGTTCATTGTCGGCAGGGTTAAGATTATAAATAATAGTTTTCGCCAGTTTATTATTTGTATCTAAGCGGTTCAAAAATTTTGATAACGCTTTTGCCTGCGAAAAATCACCCATACTATCCCAACCGGTATCCGGGCCCAGCTGTTTCAGCATTCTTGTATTATTATTTCTTAACGCACCCAGATGATATTGCTGAACAAACCCTTTTTCCCAATCCCATTCGGCTAATGTTACGAGCATGGCTGATTTGAATTTCCTATTTTCCAACAACGTTAAATCTCCACCTGATCGGATTTTAGCAAAGATGCCCGCTACTTCAGTTGTTGTATAATCTTCTGCATAAATTTCTTCAAGACCATGATCGCTTACACTGCAGTCATTGGCAACAAAATAATCATGTCGATTTTTTAATGCTGCTAAATAATCGTTGAATGTGCTTATGGAAATATCAGCCGCTTTTTCTAAAGAAGTAAGATAATTATTGAATGTAGCTGTGTCATCTACATTCATTGCTTTATCTGGTCGGAAAGCGGGTAATACTTTTACATTCCATCCTGCCTGTCCGGCAGGCAGGCTCTCTTTTTTTATTTGTTGATGAAATTCTAAATTATCAACCGGATCATCGGTCGTGCAGATGACTTTTACATTCATTTTCTCCATCAGACATTTTACACTGTATTCTTTTGTTTTGAGCTTAGCAGATGTTTCATCATAAATTTTCTTTGCAGTATCTGCATTTAAAATATCATGTACATCAAAATACCGTTTCAGTTCTAAGTGTGTCCAATGATAAAGAGGATTTCTTAACGTATAAGGAACCGTAGCAGACCAGGCACGGAATTTTTCCCAATCCGTTTTATCCCCGGTTATATAAGCTTCTTCTACGCCATTGAATCGCATGGCACGCCATTTATAATGATCGGCATAGAGCCAAATCTTTGTAATGTTTTCAAAATTTTTATCTTCTGCCACTTCATTTGGCGGCAGGTGATTGTGATAATCAATGATGGGCATGTCTTTAGCAAAATCATGATAAAGACGTTCGGCGGTTTTGTTATTAAGCAGAAAATTATCGTCGAGAAATTGTTTCATGTCACCGTTTTTTTTAATTAGAATCTCAGCCAATAAAAGTATGAGTAATGAACTGAGTAAATCCTGAAATTTGCGCAATCGTTCTCGGAATAAAAATTGTTTTTTAGTTAATAATTTTTAATATTTAAAAACTTTACCACCTACCATTACTTCCTGTGTTTTTTCATCGAAAGTTGCTTTAGATCCTGTTCTTGATGCTGCAGTGGTCATAATGTTTGCAATGGAATGATAATATCCGGCTTCTACTGGGGCATTGGGTTGTTTCCGACTGCGAATACATTCCATCCAGTTTCGTACATGGTTTGAAGTCAATGTATCTCCTCCTGTATTTGCAGAAGCTGCTGCTTTTACGGATGCATCGGCAAGATCATATTCCGGTAATAAATTTTCTTTCATTCCCATTGCTTCAGCATGGCGTTTACGAAGACCGCCTTTCGGAGAAACTTTATTCGTGTTAAGATTTAGTTCGCCGCCATTTGAATAATAAATTTCTGCCGGGTTTTCATCACCATTATGCTGGCGTGAAGAGAATGTAACCTGGAAGGCTGAAGATGCATCGTCCTGCGGACCATATTCAAATACTGCAGTCAATGTATCCCAGTTTTTCCTTCCGTCTTTCCAAACATATACGCCACCATTAGCTACTACACTTCTTGGATGTTTTAAACCGGTAAACCAATGTACAGTATCAATCTGGTGGCTCATCCATTGCCCTGGCAAGCCAGATGAATAGGGCCAGAACAAACGATACTCTAAATATTTTCTTGGATCCCATTTTTCAAAAGGGCGGTTCATTAAAAATCGTTTCCAGTCTGTATCTTCTTCTTTTAATTGTGCAACCAATTCTGGCCTGCGCCAACGGCCCGGTTGATTTACATTCCATGATAATTCGACCATCGTTATGGCTCCAAACTTTCCTTCCTTAATAAATTTATCAGCAGCAATATAATTTTCACCACTTCTTCTTTGTGAACCTATCTGTACAATTCTATCAGATGCTTTGATTGCTTTCAGTGCTGCACGATTATCTTCCATTGTTTCTGCAAATGGTTTTTCTACATAGGCATCGCAACCGGCTTTCACTGCTTCAATGGCATGTAATGCATGTTGAAAATCTGAAGTAGCAACAAAAACGGCATCAATATCTTTAAGGTTATAGAGTTCCTCATTATTTTTGCAGCCAACAATATCATGTCCCAGTTTTTCTTTTAAAAATGAAACTCCTTCATTCCGGCGTTTGCTCCATAAATCTGAAACAGCAACCATATCAAAATTTAATTCTTTATAATGATTATTAAAACATGGGAAATGTGCCTGTCGGAAACGATCGGAAAAACCAATCACTCCCACACGAACCCGGTCGTTTGCACCAATAATATTTGCATAACTTTTTGCACTAAGGCCCATACCAGCTATATACACCCCGGCTGAAGCCTTTACTGTTGTCTTGATAAATTCACGACGATTATTTGACATGATGATTTATTTTTTACCTCACACCCATCCCCCTCACCAAAGTAGAGGGGGGCTTGAGAGTTCGATTGTTTAAAAATTATTTATTGCATTCATTTATTTTATTTCCCGGATTTTTATATTTCTGAAAGAAGCATTGTTTCCGTGATCCTGTAAAAGAATATTTCCTTTATCGCCTGCACCAAACCCTTTGTACTTTTCATATTTTGACCGGGCAACTAACGCATCAAAAATATTACTCTTTCGTTCATACTCTATTACTTTGAAACCATTGAGCCAATGCTGCACAATATTATTTGGATAAACAACTATTCGTCCCTGGTTCCAGGTTCCGATTTTTCGCTGAAAGCGTTTATCCAGTTTGTACGAAGGAATTAAATCATAAAGACTCGACAAGGTGCGGTTACCAACTGCACCTAATTTTGCATCCGGGTGTTTTTCATCATCCAAAATCTGGTACTCCAATCCGATACCAGATTTTCCACCTGAATCAAAAGTTTCGTTTACAAAATATTTTACTCCTGAATTGGCGCCATCCGAAAACTTAAAATCAAAAGCTAATTCAAATGCTCCGTATTGTTCAGTGGTTACAATATCGTTTCCTGTTTCAGAGCCATCAGATGGGCTTACGTTCATATCGCCATCTTGAACGCTCCAATGTGTTGTTGGCATTTTATCACCATGAACGGCTCTCCAGCCAGTAAAATCTTTGCCATTAAATAAGAGTTTTACACCTTGTTGTTTTTCCTGATCCGATAAATTATTCTGAAGTAAATTAATAACAGGGGTATTGTCCAGTGGGCTTGGTTTTATTTTAGCAGTTTGTATCCTTATATTTTTCCAACGGATTTTCATTCCTTCTTTCATCTCTCCATAGATAGCATGAACTTGCAAAGCAATAAAACCTTTTGACGTCAGATCATCAATTAAATGAGAAACAGGAATTCCATTTATCCATGTACGAATTGTACTGCCGATTGCTTCAATGCGGTATTTATTCCATTCTCCTTTTTTAAAAGCTTTTTTACCT
>JANPEU010000409.1:0-13157 GCA_031423175.1 Bacteroidota bacterium | reverse complement strand
GGAGATGAGCCATCTCCAAGTTTACCAATATACATACCGGGGCGAATGCGAATATGCTCCTGCCAATCGAGAGTAACAATGGAATCTTCGTTGTACTCAAAAAGGTTTGTTGGTTCTTTTTCTTTTGCCATAGTTTTCTTTCTGCTTACCAAAAGTTTTTTTTAATAGTACAAGTTTTGTATTCAGCTAAGTTTCTCAGGCCTGCCTGCTGAACGGCAGGTTAATTTTTTATTGTGACGATCTTTCCAATATCCTGTTTGCAAATCGACATCCACAAATCAGACACGCCAATTATTGTAAAACCAACGTATTCTGCTACTTTAAACTTTGTTGTATTTATGTGAAATTGTACTTTTAGCAAAGCAAGCAAATATAACAAAACAGAGACGGGCACCTCTGCCGATAGTTATTAACTATTGTGAATAAAAAATAATTATGAAAACTAAATTTACTTTACTCATAAATCTGCTCTTTTTCTTCTTTCATTCCTATACACAAACCACAGCTACCGATGGCGATTGGAGTAAAAAATTCATGGTTTTAAAAAACACCAAAGAAGCGGATGCAATGATTCGGGTTGGCGATATAGATAATCTTGGTTTTGGCTGGACAGAAGGGTTTATCCCATTCTCTGGCAAATCAACCGAACCACACAACTACCCCTGGGATATAAATCGTAATGAGGCAGGAGGCACTGACAGGATTTTTATTCCATCCAGTTATAAATACGAAATCGAAAGCCCACATGATGGATATGCGGGAAGTACAGAGCGACCATCCAATTTTCCAAAACCAATAATATTTAAATTGAATGAAATAAAGGATATAACCATTACTTCTGCATCTCTTCAATTATTCGTTGACGATTTCCAGTCAGGTGATTTTGATTCAAAATTTCAATTTCGCTTAAATGGACAACGATTTATAGAAGCTGAAAAAATGCTCAACAAATTACAGCAGGCAGGTCCCATTGGTAAAATGATTACTCTTAAATTTTCTGCGGAACAATTACAGTTGCTAAAAGGCGATACACTTTCCATTTTTATAGACGATATAGAAACCGGGATTGGAGATGGCTATGCAATTGATTTTGTAAAATTGTTGATAAACCCCAAAGACCTTTTATACAAAGGAAGTATTAAAGGGAAAATAATTGATGCTATTTCCAGAAGCCCTATTAAGAATGCCGTTGCAGAAGTAAAAGATTATGGTTCTGCCAAAACAAATGCTAATGGTGAATTTGAATTAAAAGGAATTCCAGCGGGTTTGGCAATCGTAAATGGGTCTGCAAAAAAATATTCATCAGATGCAAAACAAGCTGATGTGATCGCCAATGAAACAACAACTGATATTCTGCTTGAATTAAATAAATCCGGTAATGTCTCGTTCAATAATAAAAATTTACAGGAAGGCGATAAACTGATTATGAAAAGTGTTCAGTTTGAAAAAGGAAGTGCCAACTTATTAGTAACCGGCAAAATTGAGTTGAATAAATTGGTATTCTTGTTTAAAGAGAATTTAAAATTAGAAATTCAATTATCTGGTCACACTTCGTCGGAAGGTTCGGCAGAATTAAACAGAGATTTATCATTGAAAAGAGTAAGTACTTGCAAAAAATATTTGATAGAAAAAGGGATTGATGAAAGCAGAATTACCATTAAAGGTTTGGGTGCTGATGAGCCAATAGCGCCAAATACTACAGAAATTAATAGGGCTAAAAACCGTCGGGTTGAGTTGAAAATTACCAAAATATGAGTTTTTAAAATTCAAAACTATTTTGACGACATATATGGCAAGTAATTGAAAATCAGCAATAAAATAATTTTCACTCCATTTGAAATGCCAACAAAAGCCTGTTTCTAGATTGTACCCAAAAATTAATTCTGACAATAAAGAGAAAATGTCCATCTAATTCTAGAAATTTGAAAAAGGAATCCGGCTCAATCTTTCAGAATAATTGAAATGTACCCGCCAGATTCTGTTACTACCATTACTAATTCGCTTAATTTATTGAAAGCTTAAAAGCGGAGGTCTTATGTACACGTATGAATTATTAGAAACCGGCTGTTATTACCTGGTAAAAGAAAAAGAAGAATCTTCCGTAAAAATGATACAGGTAGCTGTAGAAAGCGACCATTGTTTATTTATTCAGCATTTTGATAATCCGGCGGAAACAAGCTGGAAACTAAAAAAAGAAACGCTGTTTGATATTATAGAATGCCTGACTGATGAAACTGTTCAGGCCTGGCAGAAACACTATAATATTCCCAGCGAAGATATTTTTTATGAGGATGAGGATGAATAATAAAATATTTCCGGGCTTCCGGTAAGTTTCTTCATATTTACGTTTTTAAAATGGATTTTATGTTTTCATAGAATCCATTTTTATTTGCAGCACTCCTGAATATTCCATTTTTATTCCGCTCATATAATTTTTCAGTTTCATTAGAAGAAAACTATATTTTTAGACCTGTAAATTTTTATTATAAAAAAAACTCTGCTAAGCTCTGCGCTTTTATTAAGTTGTATTTTTCTCTTTGCCCAGGAGGATTTACCTCAGGACTATTTTACTAAAGAATTCCATGCTGGCCGCCGTGAAGCAGCCAGGCAACAGATGCCTGCTAATTCAGTGCTGGCCGTATTTGCCTATCCTGAACGTAACTACTCAAATGATGTGGATTATTTTTTTCATCAAAACCCCGACCTGTATTATTTCAGCGGGTATAAAGAACCTCACTCACTTTTATTAATTTTTAAAGACCCTCAAACAAATGCTGCCGGGGAATCATTCAATGAAATTCTATTTGTACAGGAAAAAAATGCTGCAAGAGAGCAGTGGACCGGTAAAAGATTCGGTGTAGAAGGTGCAAAAGACAAATTGGGTTTCAAAATGGCATTAAACGGAAAAGAGCTCAGCAATTTCAATGTTGATCTTACAAAATTTGAAAAAGTAATTCTTGCCAACCTTCCGGCTGATCTTGCTCCAACCCGTGCCGGTAATGCAGATTTGTATAATTTGATTGCGATATTCAAAACAAAAACAAATATGCCTGATACGATGAGAAAGGATAAGCGTTTTGATACAAGACTCTTCTATGATGTAACAGTAGCACTTCGTGAAATAAAAACTCCCGAAGAAAAATTAATGATTCGTAAAGCAGTTGAAATAAGCTGCCAGGGGCAGAACGAAGTAATGAAAGCCGTTCGTCCTGATATGAGTGAACTGGAAATACAGGGCCTGCATGAATTTGTACATAAAAAACAAGGAGCGGAAAGTGTTGGTTATGGCTCTATCATTGGAGCAGGTGAAAATGGATGTACACTCCATTATATGGAAAACACAAAAACAAAAGTGGGAACCAGTATGCTGCTGATGGATGTAGGTGCAGAGTACCATGGCTATACGGCCGATGTTACCAGAACAATACCTGTTGATGGAAAATTTTCAGTAGAAGAGAGAGCTATTTACCAGATCGTTTACGATGCGCAGGAAGCCGCATTTAAAACATTAAAGAACGGTTCAAAATGGAGCGATGCTTCTGCTGCTGCCAATGAAGTAATACAAAACGGGTTGGTAAAACTTGGAATCATTAAGGACAAAAAAGATTTTAAAAAATATTATCCGCATGGCCTCGGGCATCATATAGGCATGGATGTACATGACCGGGGTACCTATAACACATTAAAAAAAGATATGGTGCTTACCATAGAACCGGGCATCTATATTCCCAGCAACAGCGATTGTGATAAAAAATGGTGGGGCCTGTCTGTACGTATAGAAGATGATGCATTGATAACAGAAGATGGGTATGAACTCCTCTCCCATTTTGCACCGCGGAAAATGGAAGACATTGAAAAAATGATTGCACAAAAAAGCGCTTTGGATTATTTTACATTGCCTAAATTAAAATCAGCAGAAAAGAAAGCATTTTGATTTTACTTAATTGAATACGTAAATTTATTTTACAAATTAAGGATTCACTGGTTAAAGGAATTAAAGGCCAAGATATTGCCTATAATCCGCAGCTATTGCTTCCCCTTTTTGAATAGCAATTGCCGCATCTTTTTTTGCATTCACCAAATCTCCTTTTCGGTAATAACTGTAAGAACGGAATAAAAAATATTGTCCTTTGGGGTTTATATTAATTGCATTTGTAAAATCGGTTATAGCTTCATCATACCTGTTATAGATGTTAAATAATAAACTACCACGCTGTGACAGCGTATAATCATCATTCATACTCAAGGAAAGGCTCTTATTAAAATCTGCCAGCGCAGAATCAGGTTTATTTAGCTGAACAAATGCAGTACCTCTTGTGTAATATCCTGATCTGTTTCCAGGTTCAAGTTTTATCAAAGCACCCGCATCTGCAGCAGCTCCATGGTAATCCCTTAAACGCAAATAAATGTTTTGCCTGTTTTCATATCCTTTGGCATGGTTGGGTTTGTATTGCAATGCTATGGTACAATCTTCCAGTGCCTGTTTTAAAAGTGCATCTTTTTGAGCTGCATATGCAGGTTCTGCCGATAATTTAATAAAATGGTTTGCACGGTTTGTCCTTGGCACAGGCGCTTCAGGATGTTTACTGATGGCATCTGTCCATAAGCTGGTGCTGTCTTTCCATACCTCAACCCTCTTGTTGGTTATTATTCCAAATACAGCAACGACTATACAGGAAGAAACAAAAACAGTTTTTTTTATTGAATCATTTCTTAGTTTAGATAATAACATTGCAGCTAAAAAAGCCAGACCAATATACGGAACGTAGGTATACCGTTCCGATACAATGGTGCCGCCGATAGAGACCACCTGCAAAACGAGAAGTAGGTTTATTATAAAAAAAAGCAACCCGAAGATTATCAATTTATTTTTTCTGAAATACCATAATGCCGCTAATAATGCAACAATAAACAGCGGGGAAAGCAATACCGGTAACCCAAGATTATCTGGTGAAGGATAAGGATAAAAAGCCGAAAGCGAAAAAGGAACAAAAAATTTCACAAAATAAAACATCACTGTATAACACCCGAAAAACAATCTTGCCCAAAGCGGATACTGATCAGTACCGGCAATTGCAGTATTCGATTGTATTTTAACTGTAATAACCGCAAATATTGCAGCAAAGATAAAAAATGGAATTTTTTCAATTATTGATTTCCTGTTAAGCGGCAACCCTTTCCAGTAATCGAATAGCAGTAATAAAACCGGGAAAACAATCGCTGCTGGCTTTGATAAAAGTGAAAGGCCGAATAATAAAAAACAGGCCCAGTAATTAATACTTTTTTTAGTATCAGCATAGCGTAGATATTGAAAAATGCCCAGTAAAAAAAACAATGTATATAAAACATCTTTTCTTTCTGAAACCCATGCCACAGATTCCACATGCATTGGATGAATTCCGAAGAGTAAAGCAGTGAAAAAAGCAACCCATACTTTTCTATCTGATAATTTCCAAACCAGGAAAAACACTAAAGCTGTATTGGCCAGGTGCAATAACAAATTCAGGGTAAGATAAGATGAGGGATCTAATTCAGAAACCTGGTAATTGTATGCAAGCGTTGCTACAGTAAGCGGGTGATAATTAGAAACAACTGGTTTTGAAAAAATGCCCTCCCAGTCTGGTCCGCGTAGCAACTGATTTTGTACAACATAAAATTCATCATCCCAATTTGTAAACTGGTTATTCAGCATTGGCCAGAAACAAATTGCTGTAACCACCAGTACTACCCCAAGTACCCAATAATCTGAAAACTTTTTATTTACAACTTCTTTTTTAAGCGGCCTCGCAGGTTGTGATGCTTCGCTCTTTTGACCCTTCAATTTATTTTTCTTTCCCATACCCGGTGCAATATTTTTTAACCTTTAAAATTCATTTTAATTAAATGAGATGCATTCATTTTTTTACTACTTATATCCTGGCTATAATAACGAACTATTATTTCAACTGGAGAGTAGTTTTATAAGTATCCGCCACTACAGTCCCTTTTTGTAAAGCAATCTGCACATCTTCCCTTGCTTTTGCAATATCTCCAAGCTGGTAATAACTGTAAGATCTATTCAGGTAATAGTAACCCTCCGGGCTGATATTGATAGCCTTTGTATATTCCTGTATAGCTTCCGTATATTTTTGAAAGTACGTATGGTATATTGTTGCCCTGTTATTATATGAGCGATGATCATCTGGTTTCAAGGAAATACACTTATCATAATCTGCCAAAGCTTTTACATGATCTTTTAATCGTAGATAGGCAGTACCCCGCATATCATAACCAAGCCTGTTACCAGGTTCAAGTTTAATGAATGAATCAGCATCCTTCAAAGCTTCTTCGTTCCGTTGCAAATCAAGGTAAATTAATCCTCTTTTTTCGTAGCCTGCTGCCAGGTTAGGTTTCAGCTGCAGGGCGATATTACAATCTGTTATTGCCTTTTCATATAATGAAGCTGCCTCGTTTTTAAATGCGGGATCCAATGCCATCTTCGAAAGGTAATTTGCACGGTTAGTCCTGGGATAAGGAGTATTGGGGTAATGCTCAATAACATTTGACCATAATGTATCGCTGTTTTTCCATACACTGGTATATTGGTAAGTAATAGCTCCGAAAACAACTGCGATAACTAAAGGAATCAATAAAGCGGCCTGTTTAAACATAGCTGCTTTCTTTTGGTGCAGGTACATTCCGGCGATAAATGCGAGCCCGATATACGGGACATAAGTATACCTTTCTGATACGATAGTAAGACCGATCGAAATAACCTGTAATACCAGTAAAAGGTTAATTATATAAAAAGCAAAACCAAACAAAACCAATTTATTTTTTCTTTGATACCATAAAAAAGCCAACAGTGCAACGATAAAAAGCGGCGAAAGTAAAACTGGCAATCCAAGATCATCAGCTGCCGGAAATGGATGAAATGCTGAAAGCGGGTACGGCACAATAAGCCTCGTGAAATAGATCATGATAACATAACATGCAAAAAACAGCCTGCTCCATAATGGATAAACTTCCAGCCCTGCAATTGCAGTTGGAGATTGAATTTTTATAGTAATAATGCCGAATAAAACTGAAAGAATAAAGAAAGGAATTTTTTCCAGGAAAACATTTACAGTAAACTTTCTGCCTTGCCAGTAATCAAGCGCTAATAAAGCCAGCGGAAGAATTACAGCAGCTGGTTTTGCCAGTAATGAAAGAACGAACAGAAAAAAACAGATGAATAATTTTCTTTTTTGCCCGGTTTGCAGGTAACTCCAGTATTGACGCAGAGATAAAAGAAAAAAAACTGTGTACAATACATCTTTACGTTCAGATATCCAGGCTACCGATTCAACATGCAGCGGGTGAATGCCGAAAATCAGCGCTGTAAAAAATGCCACATCGGTTTTCTTACCCGAAATATCCATTATAAAGTAAAAAACTAAAACTGTATTAATTAAATGTAATAAGTAATTAAACAAAAGGTAAGAAGATGGATCCGTGCCGGATAAAGCATAGTTGAGCGCCAGGGAAGCTATAGTCAGCGGATGATAATTTCCAACAACTGGCTCTGAAAATATTCCCTGCCAGTCAGGCCCCCGCAGCAACAGGTTATTGGTTACGTAAAATTCGTCATCCCAATTTGTAAACCCATTACTCAGCATCGGGAAGAAGCAGATGGCTGTGATACCTAATAGTAAAAGTATCCATATTAAACCCTGTCCTTTTACCGGAAGATTCTTTTTTTGTACAGGTGATGGTTTGGAACTTACGGTTTCATTTGATTTTTTTCTATTTTTTTTCCCCATAGCTTTGGTTGTGCCTTAATCCGAATGAAGAAAGCATTCGTCTAATTTATTAAATAATGTTGGATTTGCATAATCAGCCGTGGAAGGCTTTTTATTATTTTAAGCCTTGCGATTGTACCTTGAACCACCCTTTTGATACTTATATGTTTTGACCTGTAACGGAATTTGACTTACTTTATAATTCATTGTATAACCATTTGTATGGCTTCAAAAAAAAAGAAAAAATTTTACAAGCAACCACAAACTACTGCAGAGCCGCTGCAGCAGCCGCAACAGGAAATTAAAAAACAACTCAACCCTGTTCGCTTTGCAGCAATAATTACAGCAGTTTTTTTTGTAGTAGCATTATTTGGAATACTTAATCATGAAATGTGGCGTGATGAGCACCAGGCCTGGCTGGTGGCCAGGGATGCAAATTCTCTTCCGCAATTACTGGACAATATGAATTATGAAGGTAACCCGGCCCTGTGGCATGTTTTTCTTTACTGGATAACACGAATCACCCATGACCCAGTTTATATGCAGGTATTTCATTTGCTGATCGCTACTTCGTTTATTTTTATTATCAACCGGTATGCCCCTTTAAGCAATCTTCATAAGATTTTATTCTCGTTCGGCTATTTCCCGCTTTACGAATATGCAGTAATAAGCAGAAGCTATGCACTTGGAATATTACTTGTATTCTGTATTTGCGCATTATACAAAAACCGCACTTCGGGATATATACTGATTGGTTTGCTGCTGGCACTTTTGGCTAACGTTACTATTTATGCCCTCGTTATTGCCGGCTGTATTGCACTCATTCTTGTGCTGGATTATTTTCTATTCCAGCAAAAAAATGCAAAGTCAATGATGCGATTGGCAACAGCTATGATCATCTTTGTTCTTGGTGCTGCATTTTCCCTTTACCAGATTTGGCCGGATAAAGACAACTCATTCCCCGCTACATATGCAACCGGGCTCTTTGATTTACCGAGATGGGGGCAGGTATCATCAAAAATTTTCACAACCTATTTATACATTCCCCAGATTGAAGAAAACTTCTGGAACACAAGTATTTTTTTTAAAGAGCCCGGGCTTATTGATTCCCCCGGCCTTATGCCGGTTGTGATTTTCGCCTTGGGCATATTTATTTTTTTAAGAAAGCCGTTGATACTATTGCTTTACACCAGCACCACTCTTGGTTTATTTTCGGTTTACTATTATACAGCGTTGCTGCATTCCCGCTATTGCGGTTATTTGCTTATTGCTTTGATTATTTGTTACTGGCTTGCCGAATATTACCCTGAAAAAAAATATTTCAACGGCTTATTAAACTATTTATCAGGCTTAGGGAAAAAAATAGCCCGCCCATTAATTACTGCAGTATTACTGATCAATGTTATTGGCGCAGCAATAGCGTATAATATGGATTTACAATATAAATTTTCAACTAGTAAGGATGCAGCAGATTACATTAAGGAAACCAAATTGGATAGCCTTCCTGTCATCGGAATCACTGATTTTGTTGTATCGCCGCTGGCAACATATCTCGATACAAAACTTTATTATCCGCAGATGAATGATTCAGGAAGCTTCACGACCTGGAGCAAACGGCGAAAAAATCAAATGAACTTCCAGGAATTGGTAATCTCTGTTGGTATTTTTGCAGATAAAGGGAACCCCAAAATTTTACTGATAAAAGACAGTGCTCCGCAAGTATCAATGGATGGCATCAACTCAATGGATATGGAAAGGGCCATTATCAGGAACGACTTGCAGGTGGATCTGCTGAAAAAGATCGATCCCGGAATTGTTAATGATGAAAAATATTATATTTACCTGGTGCAGAAAGTCGATCCTGCCAAAGTTGACTACTCTAAGTATTTACGAATTAATTAAACCGGTGTAGTTATTTTGTAACCGGTTTTATCCAATTATCTCAAAGATCAAAGTAATTTGCCTTTTAAGGCAAGGTTTTATATTTTACAAAAAAATAACCACCGTTTATGATTCATGGAAAGAAAATTGTGATTGTACTGCCCGCCTACAATGCCGCTAAAACCCTGGAGAAAACTTACCAGGAAATAGATTTTAATATTATCGACGAAGTGATACTGGTTGATGATGCCAGCAAAGACGATACTATTGAGGTAGGGAAAAGGCTCGGCATTCGCCATATTTTAAAACATGACCGTAATTATGGATACGGAGGCAACCAAAAAACATGCTATAGCCATGCACTGAAACTTGGCGCCGATATCGTAATAATGCTTCACCCGGATTATCAATATAATCCCAAACTAATACCCTCCATGGCTTACCTGATTGCCAATGGAGTTTTTCATGTAGTATTAGGTTCAAGAATTTTGGGAGACAGGGCCATGCTAAATGGTATGCCGTTTTACAAATATTTTTTTAACCGTGTCCTTACCTGGACTCAAAATTTTATTATCTGGGAAAAGTTATCTGAATACCATACCGGCTACCGGGCATTTTCAAGGGAAGTTTTGGAAAAACTTAACCTGCAGGCAAATTCTGATGATTTTATTTTTGATAATCAAATGCTGACGCAGATATTTTATTACGGCTATGAAATCGGTGAGATATCCTGCCCTGCAAAATATTTTAAAGAAGCCTCATCTATCAACTTTACAAGAAGTATGCAATATGGGATAGGTGTTGTTTTCAACTCTGTTATCTACCGGCTTAATAAATGGAAATTCCTGAAATCACGTTTATACCACAAACCACCCGAAAAGAAAATAGAAATCGTATCAGGAAAATAAGATTCTATACAAAATAATAAAGCCGGGTTTTATGGAGCCCGGCTTACTATTAATTAAATATCTATTTAAAATACCAGATTCCGTCTCATTTCCAATTTAAAATCTATTGCGCCTGTTACGTCAAAACTTTCTTCAAGTACCCAACCAATGCCTCGTGAATAATAATCAATGTATTTGCCCCATGATGCTAAAGGTATCCAAGTACCAGCAACCAGCTCTTCATACTTTTCTTCCACTGCAATTGTATTAGCATAATTAATAACTCCCAATGAAGTAGTAACAGATTTTGTAATGTCTTTTTGCAGTATTGTATTCTTTATTCTGTAAGTTTTTGAGACCCCGACTTCTAATCCGGTAAATGATGGGGATGTCCAACTGGTGCCTGAAGGTACATTATCCTTTAAAAATACAAATTCAGCAAACCAATCATTATCAAAGCCGATATAGTCAGCAAGATTTGTATAGCGATAATAATCGCCCCCACTTTTTCTGTAATACCCTGCAGAATCAAAAGTTGGCACCGCTAAAGAAATTCCAAAAATATTATAGACATTGCCACCTACTGTTAGCGTTGGAGTAATGACAACAATCAATGCTGAATCAAGTGGGCTATCATTTATTTCATAACTCCAATTACTGTTTGCAGTTCTTGGGAAATAGTCAACTGGTGGAAGTGTAGTGAGTAGATTGATGGTGAAATTGCAAGTAGTACTCCCAGCCGTTACCGGAAAAGAAATTGCTCCTGCAGGTGCTATTGGAGTACCAGTTCCATTCAATTGAATTATTTGAGGTCCTATAGCTGTTAATGAACCCGAACCCGAGAATGTCATGCCTTGCTTCGTAGTGGTTGTAATATTATATACACCAATTGCAGTTACGTTTACAGTAAGTGTTACTGTGTTCGCAGATGTTAATGGAGTTCCGATTATATAATCACCACTTATAGCAGGAGATGTACAACCGCCACCTGCGCCAGCAAATGTAAATGAAGCAGGACCACCAGCACCTGCCGGTAACACCTGTACTGCAACATCACATTGAGTGCTATCAAAAAATACAGTAAAAACATTAGTGCCTTGTATTAAAGGCGTACCATATCCTTTTAAACTAACTGTTACATTTCCTGCACTCGTAAAATTTCCTACCTCACGGAAATAATATCCATTGATTGTATCTGTGTAAATAGTATAAGAACCAGCTGCTGCAACATTTACATCAACTGAAATTGTATTGGAAGCTGCTGCCAAAGCTGTAGTGGCTACATAAATTCCTTTTACTGTTTTAGGTAAACAAAGACCACCTCCATCCGCCTGCAATGAACCTTGCGCTGCAATAGTGGGCAATTCAAAACTTCTTTCTTTTTTACAGGCAAAAAATAAAATAGCAATTGATAAAAATAATACGCTGAGTAGTTTATTCATAATTACAGAGTTAAAAAAGACCAGGTAAAAATAAGCTTATTTTATTAACGGTTTTAACCCACCTTTTGTTGTTTCAGGAATCAACTTTGGAATAAAATGAAAATAAAATGAAAATAAAATCCAACTGAATCTCAGTAGGTTTGCAAAAATCGTTCCGAATGAAAAAATATTTCCTACCTTTTATTATTCTCCTGAATTTTTCCTGTCATTCTCAAAAAAGCAAAACAGTTTTATCGGTCGAGGAATTTGAAAAAGGAATTAATCAATCCAATATTCAGGTCCTGGATGTGAGAACCACTGGAGAATTCTTAAACGGACATATTAAAAACTCACTTCATGCTGATTGGCTGAATAACGATCAATTTAAAGAAAGAACGGAGTACATTGATAAAGATAAACCTGTTTACATCTATTGCCTTTCAGGTGCAAGAAGTGCTGCAGCTGCTGAATGGTTAAGAAAAAATGGATACATTGAAGTTTTGGAATTAAACGGTGGATTGAATGCCTGGAAAAAAAACAATAAAGAATTAGAAGGAGCCAAGAATGAAAAACAAATGAGTATGGATGAATATTATTCATTACTTAATTCTGAAGCTATATTGCTGGTTGACTTTGGTGCTAAATGGTGTCCACCTTGTGTAAAAATGGAACCGGTGTTAGCAGAATTGGAAAGCGATAAAACAGTTTTACACAAATTAATAACGATTGATGCAGGTGTTCATACCGATATACAGAAAGAACTGAGTATTGATGCTCTTCCCGTTTTTATTATTTATAAAAATGGAAAAGAAGTTTGGCGCAAACAAGGACTGGTAACTAAAAATGAATTTATAGAACAATTAAAATAACATGAAAAAAGGATTCTTATTTTCCCTGATGCTATTTATTCTAATAGCATCGCTTATTGCACAACCAAAAGTTGAATTGCTAAACTCAGGATCGAAAATAAGTATCCGCGGGTTGAGTGTAGTGGATGATAGTATTGCATGGGTAAGCGGTAGCACTGGCATGGTTGGCAGAACGAATGATGGTGGAAAAAGCTGGAAATGGTTTAATGCCAAGAAATTTATTCCCGATGATTCATTAAGAAGCAGAGTTGACTTTCGGGATATAGATGCATTTGATGGTGCCACTGCAATAATTATGGCAATTGAAAGTCCTGCTTATATTTTAAAAACAAATGATGG
>JANPEU010000408.1:0-1643 GCA_031423175.1 Bacteroidota bacterium | reverse complement strand
CAAAAGCCAAAATCAAAGATAACAATTTTAATTTTTCAAGTTCCATATTGAATAGCTCCCCTAAATATGTTTAAAACTATAGATTTCCACATGAAAAATCCAATTCTATAGCACCTTCACCAGTAATTATATGGGGTATTTTGTGTGGTGGCAGAGTGAACTACCCTGAATTATTTGGACAGGTTTATTAAGCAGCTTTTAACTCCACTTAAAACGGAGTGTTCTTAAAACGGAGTGCACGTAAAACGGAGTTTTTTTTATTGAGCAGGCAGAGAAATAACCTTTCCACCACGGCCATCGGATTTTATTTCGCCTTCTGGTGCCAATTCTTTTTCCCAATCAACATTGCCAACTTCAATGGGTATCGCAAATGCTTGGGTACGGCGTGAAGCACCTTCACCACTTACCGCGTTGATATAAATATAATGAATACCTTCATTCATGGGCGTGACAGTAATCACTTGGCTATCTGTTTCGGCTGAGCTTTTGGCAGAAAACTTAAGGCTGTTACTACTTGATGTGCTCATTTTTTTTGAAGAACTAATTTTCGCTTTGATGGACTTGGCTCCATCTTTTGTTCCTAAAAAAACTGAAACACCAACAGCTTGCCCGACTTGAGGTGTGTCTAAGATTTTATAAGTCATATTCAGGCCCGCTGTCTGTTTGCCAGGACTCGTTGAAACTTGTTGTTGAGTGTTTGCTTCAACTGAATGAATCTTGTCAACAGAATGAAGCTTGTCATTTTTTTCTGTGAAATGGTTTTCTGAATGAGAAGGGGTATTGCTATTGCATGCAGCAATAAAAAAGAATGAAACAAAAAAAATAAAAAAATTCATAGACGTCACCTAGTAAGTAGAGGAAATAAAAACATTAAAGCAGCTGTCTTGAGATGCTTTAGCCGATGATACGTTGCCATATTCGTAAATGATCGCAAGGTATTCACCTTGAGGAAGGGAGTTGTTTTCCATGATTTCATCCACGCCGTCACCTTCACTTTCCCAGTAGCTTAGAGTGATACCATTTTCAAAAAGCGCCCAATCCATGTCGACGCTAGCTTCATTGAGACCTGTTGGGCTGACGGTAATTGTATGCGTGCCTGCTGCGGGAAAGTCGAAACGGGCATAACGACGAATACCTAACTTATTCCCTGAATCATCATCGAAATCATTAACGCTACAGTAGGTTGAGCTATCGGTGATATAAACCGGTAGGGTTGCAGGTAAACCAGCATCATTTGTTTCAGTGGAGCCCCAGATATCGATGGTAGAAGAAACAATACTTTCTGCATTGACCAGATTGTTAATGCCTGAGACTTGGCTGATATTTTGTTCTTTTAAATAAGTGATGAAGGAAAAAATACTGGTGAGCGCAGGTGTGGTTTTTTGTTGATTAAGCATAATGTCCACAATCGGAGCTAGTCCTAAGGAAATGCTATCAACACCGTCATCATTGCTGTCGTATAAATCGTAAATAATCCGTTGAATAGATGTTTCACTAAACCATCCCTCTGTACTATCTACATCCGATTCGACATTAATCTCGAATCCATCTGCTTGTCCGTCACCAGAAGAGTCACGATAAGAAGGATCATCGCTAATAATACCCGACCATGCATTGCCAAAGCCTTCACCAAAGGCAACTGT
>JANPEU010000407.1:0-12460 GCA_031423175.1 Bacteroidota bacterium | reverse complement strand
GCAGACTAAACATAACAACCCTATAATTTGTATATTTATTATTGGTATTGTGAAGAGGGAGACTACGGACATCGGGGATTTCTTACACATTTTCGAGATTCACTTCAGTTACATTTGGTATTTCGTGTTATCTTACGTGTTGGTAGGCTAAGCACAATGCCCACGCATCATACCAACAAGGGCGTGCTGCTTTCATGATGACTCTACCAACAACGGCAAAAATTATTCAATTTGTTACAGTTGAATAATCATCTAATGTTCCAATGACTTGGCTTCAGGTTTATCTATCAGTTTAAAATAAGTTACTTCTGTTTCTTTGGGTCTTCATATAAAATGAATCTCAGAAGATTTTGATTTCAGAATTCTTTAGATTTGATCAGAGGATTCTTTTGGGAGGATTCTTTACTGCGCGGGGTTCCTGCTCTGTTTTCTGCCAGCACACAGGAATTATTTTCATGCTAAGAAATGTGGTTTGCTTGACTTGTTATTAATATGATGGTTGTAGTTTTACGGCTTCTTTGAAGCCGATGTTTAGTCGCAGACTAAACATAACAACCCTATAATTTGTATATTTATTATTGGTATTGTGAAGAGGGAGACTACGGACATCGGGTTAAAGACTTCTGAAATTCGTCAATATAATAAGGCACATAAGATAGCTACTGAAATTCTTAAAAATCCTGAAAAACAAATTACTAAAGATTATGAATAAGGTTTTATTATTTATATTAATTACCCTTTGTCTATTTTTAAATTCTTGTACAAAGAAAAAAGTGTATAATGAATATACAGTAAAAAATTTAGATAAGGTATTAAATGATACTTTAAGTTTTAAGTCTTTAGAAAGACCTTTAATGTTTGAAGTAATAATTGAAGGTCATATAAAAGGGAATGCCGTGATAGAATTTGAAAGTAGTCCTGAAATTAAATTGAGTGGTCGTATAAACGATACTTTAAAAGCAGAATGGTATAGCTCAAAGCTCACTTTTAGGTATACCCCTATTTCAGTAGTTAAAGGAGATAGTTTAATATTGAAATATAGAATGTATTAAAATAAAAAAGCCACCGGATAGGTGGCTTTTTTGCTTTATAGCATAGCTACATTTTTATTAAAGAAGTCTTTGAACTTCTTTTTAGTGAGCATAGTCTCAATCATTCCAAAGACAATCGTTTTATCTTTTTCGTCCAGTTCTGCAATTAGTCGTACTTGCTCATTTTTGCCTTTGTTGGTATCTATCAAAAAAGCAGCACGCCAACGTTGGTATGATGCGTTGGACTTGTGATTAGCCTACCAACGACAAACTAAAAGCAGTAACAATTTTATTATTTAGCAGCAATATTTTTCAGTTCCTTCTGGGTCTCGCAAATAGTCTATAAATAAAAAAAACTGCTAGAGTGGGTTCTGTAAATAAGGGCTTATATATAGCAGTTTATCTGCCAAAGGAAAAGCTACCCAACGATTATAGGAGTTATTGAATAAAATAAATTCAACTCCCTATTCCAATTTTTTAATTTCTTCTGTTTGCGGTTTATCTATCAGTTTAAAATAAGTTACTTTAAACCGGTTGTCAACAATTTCACCTTGTACTGTTGCTTTTCGTATTGCATTACAAAAACCATCCTTTGCATGTGCATTACCATATTCGTCAATGGAAGTGCCATCTACAAAATAGGCTTTGCCATTTATGCGAACTGCCAAATCACAACTTTTTCCGGGCAATCCCAATCTGCATTCACCACAGGCTGTTTCAACAGTATCCGTTTTTTTAGATAAGTCGGGTTTGCTTTTCAGGATGCTGTTGTTTTGAGAAAAGCTGGTTAACCCCAGTAAGCAACAGCTAAAAAGAATAAAAATATTTTTCATGAACTTGTTTTTGAGAACTCAAACTTAAATTATTTTTTTTAAAGGAATATTTTTTACTGTAGCCGAATGCTGAAAAAAAACCCAAACCCTGAAATAACTGCTCGGGTTCAGGCAAGCATAATTTTAAAAATCCGGTTCGTAACCGCAATTAGTTCTGTACATTTACAAAAAAAAATCATGAATCTATTTGTAGCTGGTCTTCCTTACGATTTAGATGATGCCGAGTTGGAAGAAATATTTGAAAAATTCGGCAAAGTTAACTCTGCTAAAGTTGCAATAGACAGAGAGACGGGCAAAAGCCGTGGCTTTGGCTTTGTAGACATGGCAAATGCAGAAGAAGGAAGAGATGCAATAGAAAATTTGAAAGATATTATGCTTGGCACTAAACAGCTTGTTGTAAAAGAAGCTGAAGATCGCCAAGGTGGTGGCGGCGGTGGGCAACGTGGAGGTGGCGGCGGTGGTGGTTATCGTGGAGGTGGTGGTGGTAATAGCGGCGGCGGTGGTTATCGTGGAGGTGGAAATAGTGGCGGCGGTGGTTATCGAGGAGGTGGTGGTGGAAATAACAGAGATGGAAATCGTTATTAATATAAATTAAATTTTAATTCTATTTTTTTGGGGATCATTTTATCATAAGATAATTGATCCCTTTCTTTTTGATTAAAATTTCTTTTCTGTTAAACTGAAGTTACTTAGAGATAAATTATGCTTCCGTTTTATCTGGATCATAAACATGCATCACGCAGCATTTTCATATATGCCAATCCTTTTTCACTTGTAAACTTTATATTGCGTTCTGGAATATTTTCGGGGCTATCATAATTTTTCAATGCCAGATCAATACTTTCTTCACGCAAAAGATGCAGCATCGGATAAACAGACCGGTTCGTATAATTAGCAGCATCATTATCCGTTGAGTTAGCAAAGCGATACAATGGATGAAAACTTGCTACCTGGTAAATACCTTCGTATCCTTTTCGTTTCAGTAATTTTTCTGCCAGCGAAACGAGTTCCAGATACTCACCAAATTGCCGGAATGAATCCGGAAAAATCAGGAAACTGGTTTCAATGGTTAAATCATTATCCAGTCTTTCTATTTCGAGTGAAAAAGAATCCAAACATAATTTTAATTCCGAGCTGTTTTCAACCTGGTAATGTACTGTTTGTGCCTTAACTACTTTAGTTGCAAAGGGGCAAAGATTACATGCAATAACTACATCTGTTATCCATTTTTTTGTTTGAGCAATTATTTTTTGGGATGAATACATAAAACCAAAATCAATTGTTTTGGGTAAAGCTAATATTATTTGCGAGCACAAATATTATAACACTTGAAACTTAACTTAGAAGCTATCAAAAATAAAAATACAGGAACACGGATAACACGGATTCGAAAGATTTACTCGGATATTATCTGTGATAATCCGTTTAATCAGTGTTATCCGTGTTCCATTCTCTAAATTTAGAAAGCTACTTGGACATCCGTCTTATTGCTTTATCTTGAATCAAAATTTAAATCATGAATTGGTTTATCGTTATCCCCCTGGCAATTGCAGCCCTGATTTTAATTGTCTTTCTGGCACTAAGAAATCAAAAAGATAAAAACAAATTTGAAAATCAATTAAACGAAGATTATCATAAATCAAAAGACGAAGAAGGTGATACCGATCCTGAAAAAAATACAAAATAGACAGACTCCGAATCGTTACAATTTATTTACTTCCCTCAGATAATCATATTGTAAATCTTCATGTAAGCCTGCTATTGCTTTATTTATTTTTTTAACCTGATTCTGATAGATATTAAAAAGTACCTGGTTGTCATTTATTGAAACATTTAATTCCTTCATCGCTGTACAAAAATAAATCAGCAATTCAATTTCCACTGTTGGTAAACCACTGTAGCGGGTATATTTATTTGCTGTACGTAATATTTTCCGCAACGACTTTTTAACAAAATATACATTGCTTTTATTAATGTCAGCAAATTGCATTGCCATATTCGTTCTTACACTTTCAATATACGCCGACGTGTCATGTGCTTCAAAAAGCAGATAGGTCAATAATTCTTTATTCTCTTTTTTAAACCTTGCCAACCGTAAACAGAGTTCTGTTAAAACGGAAGGTGAAGTATTTATTAATTCCTGTTTTAATTCGTTGACCGTTGCTGCTTTCATTTTCTGTTATACGATTTATTTCAATTTGCTAAATTACACCTGGCGGCGATAAATAAATGAGTCAAGATCCATAATATGCATGTAAATTGATTTAAGTATTCAGGATATCCCCAACTAAAAAATACTGCTGATAATTATCAACTGAGTAAGTTACTACAATCTTTTTTTTAAAATCCCGATTAAAGTAAATAGCAAATTCAATGAAAACTGTTAATTCTTGCGAATATTTTATTAAGAAAATATAAATTTTACAAACCCTTAAAAAAAATTGCCTGCTTAAAACCCCTCTCTATTTTTTTATCCACTGCATCCTCCCTATTTTCACCTTATGCATCCGCAATTGAAACTATTATTACAATGTATAAATCTTGAGGAAAAAGAACAAGCACAGCGTTATAGTTTAAACGAAAATCATTCACTTAAAGTTTTAAAAGCTGAAGGGCTTGCTTTGCATCCCATCATTGTTACCCGGAAAAATTTTGGTTATGCAGATTATCCGGAAATAAATTTCAAATTAAATTTTCCTCCAGAAGCAAATTTGTTTAAAGATGGTGCGGCGATAGAATGTTTTATTACCGGGGAAGAACCTGTAAAAGGCGTACTGCTCAGTTTAGATGGTAAGAATGGCGAGTTTCGATTGTTTGCCCCCGACTTTCCAGATTGGATAGAAGATGATGGTGTGGGAATAAAGCTATCGCCGGATACAAGAACAACCAGCATAATGAAAAAAGTGCTGAATGAAATTGAAAGTAACAAACCTTTATTTTCTTTATTTGAAAAGTTGCATACCAATGATAAATTAAGTAAGGCATCAGCCATTTTTAAAAATAGTAGTATTCAGTTTCGGAATCAGCAACTGAATGAAAGCCAACAACAAGCTGTAACTGCTATAACAGAAAACGAAACAATAACGATTGTACATGGCCCACCCGGCACAGGAAAAACAACAACACTTATTGAAGCGATTCTTCAATTAATAAATGCCGGTGAAAAAATAGTAGTATCTGCACCTAGTAATGCCGCAGTTGATACAATTTCAAAAGGATTGATACAACAAGGAGTAAAATTGTTACGGGTTGGCAATACCAATAAAGTGGATGAACTGATTTTTGCACATACCCCTGAGGGAAAACTGAGCAACAGCAAACAACAAAAAGAAATTAAACTACTTAAAATACGAGCTGAAGAATTTCGCAAAATGGCGCTGAAGTATAAACGCAGTTTTGGAAAAGCAGAAAGAGAACAACGCAACTTATTATTTAAAGAAGTAAAAAATATCCGGACTGAAATAAAAAAACTGCAGGCGTATAATGAAGAAAAATTATTTGAGGAAGCTGATGTAATTGCTGGCACACCCATTGGTTTGTTTGATGCAAATTTGAATCGTCAAAAATTTCAAACCTTATTGATTGATGAAGCCGGGCAATGTATTGAACCATTAGCCTGGTGCATTTTTCCGCTGGCAGAAAAAATTGTATTGGCAGGTGACCATTGGCAATTGCCCCCCACGGTATTAAGCAATGAAGCAGCACGTTTAGGTTTTAATAAATCTATTTTAGAAATTTCAATTGAGAAAGTTGAAAATGTGTTTCTACTCAATACTCAATATAGAATGAAACCGGCGATAGCCGGATTTAGCAGTAATTATTTTTATAAAGGACTTTTATTAACCGCAGTACATTTACAAAATACAGGAACACATATCACATTCATCGATACAGCAGGTTCTGGCTTTAATGAAATACATGGAATAGATGGAACAAGTTTACAAAATGAAGGAGAATTACGAATCGTACAAAAAATATTAGAAACCGAGTTATTAGAAAGTCTTTCAACAGCATTCATTTCTCCCTACTCAGGACAAGTGGCAGCTGCAAAAGAAAATTTATCAAAACAATTACGCATCAGCACCATCGATAGTTTCCAGGGACAGGAAAAAGAAAATATAATTTTGTCATTAGTCCGCAGTAATGAAGACGGCGATATTGGTTTTTTAAAAGATTACAGAAGAATGAATGTTGCATTGACAAGAGCTAAAGAAAAATTATTTGTGATTGGTGATAGCGCAACGATTGGTGCTGATAAATTTTACAACGCATTTTTACAATATGTAGAAAAAGAAGGGTCGTATAGAACTGTCTGGGAATTGGATCTGTAATTATTTATACTGATTTGAGTCAGTCAATTTTTTAAGGCAGCCGTATTTTGTTAATTTATATCAAAGAAATAATAAGCAGAAAGCATTCTCGTTATCATTAAAATAATTACGATGCTGAAATATTTTTCTCTCTTTTTCATATTTATATCTGCTATTTCAAATGCTCAGTTGATAGATTCTTTGAACACGGCAAAAAATTGCCTTTACATGACAACGGATGAACGGGAAATGATTTATGAAATCAACCGGGTAAGAAGCAACCCCAAATCTTATTTGCAATATCTGCAACCATTACTGATTGAAGCAAATGATAAATTGAAAAAATATGGTAAGGGAAATAAAAATTACAGCCTCACTTTTACCACCGAAACAAAAAAAGGAAAAGAGATAAAAACGGTTGATACTACCTGGCATTATACAAATGCAGAAGAAGTAAAAGCATTGATATCCCTGATTCATGATCTGAATAAATTAAAATCACTCTCAGTGTTGCAACCTGATAGTGGTATTTATAATGCTGCAAAAAAACATGCAAAAGATCAGCATGAACACAACTGGCAACTGATGCATACCGGTACAGATGGATCTCATCCCTGGGATAGGATTACCTTTTTTTCTCCATTTATGGATTTTGGGAACGAGAATATCGCAGGCAATTCGGAGTTTACAATTGCCCGTGGCATCGTTATACAATTATTGGTTGATGATGGTATTCCGGGTTATGGTCACCGGTATAATTTGCTGGATCCCGCATGGACACATATAGCCTGTAAGGGTGAACGATTTAATAGTATGACGTGGTGGATACAGAATTTTGGGAAAAGAAAAAAACAATCAGACTGAATGATCTGTATATAAATACCATTTACCTTTTATCTTTTTCATCAGGCTGGAATAGCGGCCGTCAACCGATTTCCCATCCGGATATTTTACATGAAAGTAACCGGTAACATAATAATATTTTCGGGAAAGCTTTTCCATTCTTTCACCATCTAAAACGAGTTGCCCCATTTTTTCCTTTGGCCAGTATTTTTTATAAAATGCCAATATGTTTTCTTTCCCATACGTAGCCCCTTTACTTAGAATCATTCTTGTTGAGTCAGATGGTGCATATAGACTAACATAGGCATCAATATCGCCGCTGCTCCAGTATTTTTCTTCCAGCCGAAGGGTTGCCAATATTTTTTTTACATCTTTTGATTGTGAGAAACTAATAGCCGGCAAAATCAATAAAAATATCATTAACTGAAATAAAATTCTTTTGTTCGTTTTTCCTGTATTCATAATAAATAAGTTTATATAGTGAAGATTTTATTTGTTTGAACAGCAACCTCAATCCAAAAATAATTAGACTCAATACAATTGTAGTACCGTTTATAAAAATTCTATTTTTATAAAGCCAGGAAAATTCATCAAAAAATAAATCTGGAATTAGAAAAATGGAAAAAGTATTACTGTAGAATATAAGTAACACTGCCAATATCCTGCCGGTACGAGCCTGATTTTAATCCACCCCGGTAATCACTTTGATCGTAAGAAGTGTACCATCTGTACGTAACCGAACCGATGCTTTTAATTTTTCCCCTGATAAGTTTATCATCGAAAATGGAATAATAGGTAATCGGTGTACTGCCTATTAATTTTAACTTACCCCGGAGTATTTCTTCATCGAATGAAGAGTAATATTCCAGAATCAGATTGCCTGCAAATCTTATCTTTCCTTTGCGGTCTTTATCATCAAAGTTGGTATAATAATCAAAGCTAACCGAGCCAATCGTTTTTATCTTGCCGGGTTTTGTATCCGTATCGTATGAATAATAATAGGTCAATAAACAGGTTCCAATACTTTTTACTTTACCCCTGAATGCCGAATCTGATTCTATTCCGAAATATTCAATCCTACCCATAAAAGGCTGAAGATTGGGAGCATAATAATCATTACCCCTGAGCGACTTTACTTCAGTTCCCCATTCCAGCACTTTCCCATCAATACTAATACGTATAAGCAAGCCCTGATCTGTTCGAAAAGTAAAATAAGAAAGATTTGCACCGCCGGAAAAAGTTACCTGTCCTAATTGTTGGGCATTGGCAGATGCGAATTGAAATAAAATAGAAATAGTTATATAAAAATATTTTTTCATTTTTTTTCAGATATGAAATTACGAAATTCGTTGCAATTCAATTTTTTTACAGAAATGGAAAAATACGCTGCTGTTTACGTTTTAATCTAAAAAAATCAGAATCTGTTTTTTTTAACTCTATCTTATTCTTCGTGTACTTATTCCACCGGAAGCGGCTCTTCTTTTTCTCCAAAAACATAACGGTTAAACCATTGCCAGTTATGCCAGACCGCTGCCAATCGTTCTTTAGGTTTATTAATACCATGTCCGAATCCTTTATAAACAATCAGCTTTGAAGCAATGCCCCTGTCCTGCAGACCACGGTATAATTCATACGCATTTGGAATGGGAACACGTTTATCAAACTCCCCGTGCTGTATCAATGTTGGTGTAGATGCTTTATTAATATTTGTCATGGGCGAAGTCTTTAAGTATACATTCATATCGCTCCATGGTGTTGCTTCCAGGTATTGCCGGGTAAAAGGTGTAATGTCTGTGTTTACATAATAGGTAACCCAGTTAGAAATGCCGGCGCCAACAGAAATTGCTTTAAACATATTTGAATTGGTAGTAAGAAATGCAGAAATATATCCGCCCTGGCTCCAGCCCATACAACCCATACGTGATGTATCAATCATATTTTTACTGTTAAGATATTCCACCCCGCTTAAAACATCCCACATATCGCCAACACCAAGGTTCTTTACATTTAATGAACGGAATTTTTCCCCATACCCGGCACTGCCACGGTAGTTTACCCGCAACACCAATGCACCTTTCTCAGTCCATTGCATGATTGGGTAAACATAAGTTGGTACTGGGTCTGGAAGATCAATACCCGTTGGCCCGCCATGAATAACTATCAGCAACGGATATTTTTTTGCTGCATCATAATTTTTTGGTTTTAATAAAACACCTTCAATCATTGCGCCATCCTTACTTTTCCAATGTATCAATTCATTCACAGGTGTGTTCCAGTCTTTTATTTGTGAACTGCTGTTGCTTATTTGTTTTAGCGGCTCATTCAATCGCCATGAATAAATTTCATTCAGTCCTGAATAATTTCTTCCTGCCACAGCAATTGCATCCGAATTTTTACTAAAAGAAATACCGCCGGGTAAATCCAAAGCAAGCGGAACAGTTTTAGTTGTTCCGGTTTTCAAATCAACACTGTATAGTTTTCTTTTTGTTTTTTCAAAAGCAGAAAGAAACAAACCTGCTTTGTTCCAATCAGCAACCGATTTATTTTCATCAATATCTTTAGCAATCTCTGAACTGCTTTTTGTTTTAAGATCGTAAATAAACAACCTGTTGTTTTTAAAATAGTCTGTAATTGAATCGTTCACTGAACTTCCATAAGCAAATGCAGTACCATCCGGGTTCCACCTGTTAAAAAAATCACCTGTCGGATTACTGATTACAGTTGTCATTTTTCTTGTATCAGCATCTATCAGTACTATGTCTGCACTGATGCCTGAAAGAATAAGCGGATTGGTTTGACGGTTAAATGCAATTTGTTTTCCATCGGGGCTCCAGGAAAAACCTCCTGCTGTAAAATTCCCTTCTGTAAGTTGTTTAGCCACTGACAATGAAAAACATTCCGGTGCTTTTAATGAACTCGCAGAATCTTTTTTCCCGGTGTAGCATGGCAATTGTCCCGCAAGAAAAACAGAATCGTAATTAAAGTTGAGTAGCCATAAATGATTTTGTTTGTACTCCTCTCCTTCCACACCAAACGCACCATATCTTTCTTTTGTATTTTTTTCCTGTTTGCTTTCGGTTTGTGGTTTACTATAAACGATCCGGGTTCCGTCAGGGCTCCAGTCATAATTGCTGATGCCATCTGTATCATTGGTTACTTGTATCGCTTCGCCACCCATTATTGAAATAATATAGAGTTGGTTCTTCTCTCCCCTGTTGGCAAGAAAACTTACATATTTTCCATCAGGAGTAAATGCTGCATTACTACTGCTGGCTTTGTTTGTTCTCGTTAATTGTACCGGAGCTTCACCATCTTTTGCCATCCAGAGTTCATTATCGTATGCATTGTTTGCCCAATCTGTACTGCTTACTGAGTACACAATCGTTTTACCATCGGGAGAAATAACCGGGCTGCCAACGCCTTTAAGGCTTATCCATTTTTCAAAAGAAACAGAAGAATTCTTTTGAGCAAACATTGAAACGTTTGCAAAAACTAAAATTACAAGAAGTATATTTTTCATATCCTTGGTTTTGTATTTTTAAAGCTAACGGAAATATATTAAAAAATACATCCATATATAAAGTAGCCCGATCAGTCTCATGCAGAATTTTCAATCCTGCTTTATTTTATTTAACCGTTTAAAATATTTTCTTTTATTTAAATACTTTAAAAACTCAATGCATAGAACAGAACTTACTGTAACTATTAAAATAGCTGCCATTGTATTCCAGGCTAAAGCAGTTGTTTTAAAAATGGATTGTAAAAAAGGAACATACACAATTAACAATTGCAGGATGACCGTAAGTATAATAGCACCCCACAATTCTTTGTTTGCAAATATTTTTGAAGAAAACAGGGAATGATAAACAGAGCGAACCGATAATGCATTACCCAATTGCACAAAACAAAGTGTTGTGAATACCATTGTTTGCTGAGTACGTACATCATACTCCTGCCTCACAGCCCACCATTGAATAAAGATTGCAGCAGCAGTAAGTATAATTCCTGTCAGCAGTATTCTTGCAACCAATCCACCGGCGAATAAATTTTCTTTTGGCGGCCTTGGGGCACGGTTCATAATATCTTTTTCTGCAGGTTCGGTTACAAGTGCCAATCCCGGTAAGCCATCTGTTACCAGGTTGATCCAAAGAATATGAGTAGGAAGTAAGGGAATGGCAAAACCTAAGAGCGGGGCTAAAAAAATTGTTAGTATTTCACCAAGATTGCAGGAAAGTACATACAAAATAAATTTCCGGATATTCTCATAAATTCTTCTGCCTTCACGTATTGCTTTAACAATGGTTGCAAAATTATCATCCAGCAAAATCATATCCGCCGCTTCTTTGGATACATCCGTACCTGTTATACCCATTGCCACACCAATATCAGCCTGCTTCAAAGATGGTGCATCATTCACACCATCACCTGTCATTGCAACAAATTCTCCATTGCTCTGCAATGCTTTTACAATATTTAGTTTTTGTTCAGGCGATACTCTTGCATATACGATTGTGTTTTTTACTTCTGCTTTGAAAGCTTCAGCAGATAATTTATCAAGATCAGAGCCTGTCTTTACACCTTCATGGCCTTTCTCAATCATACCCAAACGTTCTGCAATTGCTTTCGCAGTAAGGGGCTGATCACCTGTTATCATTACAGACTTGATGCCTGCAGTTTTACATTGCTTAATGGCTTCTATAACTTCTTCCCTTGGCGGGTCTATCATTGCAGTCATACCCAAAAAGTCCAGTTCAGTTTCCGTATCTGTTTTTATTTCGCCGGGATTCTGATCAAATGTTTTATACCCAAAAAACAAAACCCTTAAACCATCAGCAGCCCATTCGCGGTTTTTTTCCAGCCATCCGGGAATTTGTTCTTTATATTTTCCACTTAATGCTTCTGTCATTTTTATTGGGGCGCCTTTTACAAATAAAATCCATTTACCATCGTGTTGATGTAATGTGCTCATCCGCATTCTTTCGGAATCAAACGGAAGTTTTAAAACAAAAGGAAATTGCTTATCTGATTCTTCTTTTGTATGGCCCTTTTCTATAGCATGATCTACCAATGCAGTCTCTGTGGAATCTCCGAGCAATCCCGCTTCCGAAAATTTTACTTCGTTATTTAAAATCATCGCATGCTTTAGCAATTCTTCTTTTTCCGGCACTGCTTCCAACTTTTCCACCGTCATATTATTTTGCGTAAGCGTTCCTGTTTTATCGCTGCAGATGTAGGTCACAGAACCTAATGTTTCCACTGCAGGCAATTTTCTCATTAAAGCATTTTGCTTAACCATTCGTTTGGCACCCCGTGCAAGCGCAATTGTGATTACTGCAGGAAGTGCTTCGGGTAAAGCAGCAACGGCCAGTGACAATGCAGTAAGAAACATGGCGAATGAAGGTTCGCCACGCCATAACCCAATGCCAAATACCACGAGGCAAAT